>JAKZUG010000159.1:0-12327 GCA_047516705.1 Candidatus Poribacteria bacterium
CGATGTAGTAGGGCAGGAGCATCACCTCGTTACAATGCAACTCGTGTCGGTATTTTTCTTCCAGTGCTGTGCATCGGATGTCCTGCATGAGTCGGACGATGAAATTCCCCGTCCCAACAAACGGATCGATGATATGCACACCGGTATCCGACAACGACCGACCGAACTCGGTTTCCAAGATGTGTTCAACACTCTTCACCATGAAATCAACGATCGGTTGTGGTGTATAGACGATACCGTGTGTGTCCGCGACATCCTCGGAGAACCCCTGAAAAAACTTCTCATAAAACGTGTTAAGGAAATGCTGTTTTTGGGAGAAGTCTTTACAGAGTGCCGATGCCTGTTCAATAGCGACGTAGAATGGGTCTAACGGTTTGAGGAATTCCTCGCGACTGAACGCCTGCCGGATGAGTTCATCAACGACATTTTCAATCTCACGCGCGATGATATTTCGGCGGGTGAAGGCGGAATTATTAAAGACGGTGCGGAAGATACGTTCAGTGAGGATGTGTTGGATGAGCATCTCCTCAACGGCATCCTGCGAGAGTTCCGGGTTGATTGCGGTGCGGCAGGTCTCATAGAAATCGGTGAACACTTTCTTGAACGCCGTATCCGTTTCGTGGCGTTGCTCGATGAGTTCCTTTAGCTTATTTGCGAGATCGGGGACGTGTTCTCTGAAGTCCGAGACGGCGATGTACCAGTTGTCGAGCGCGGGTGCAGTATAAGAGAACAGGTGTTGGAGTGCGGTAATCAGATGCGTGGGTTCGGTGATATCTATATCAAGTGCCTCGCCGCCGTTCTGATACAGGATCGCACGTTCGGGTGTTTGGAAGAGGGTGTTGTCAAGTGGGTAGCCTGCTTCGCGTTTCTCCTGTACGGCTTTGGCGAGGTCGTCATCTATGTCCTTCGCTTCCCAGTAAGCGAAAGGGAGTCCGTATTCGTCGCGTATCATACCGTCAATGACGATACGGTTTCCTGCTGCGGTGTGCATCGGATATTGCGGGATGAGCGTAGCGTTCATCTGTTTGGCACAGGCGTGCAGGAGCGTATCAAAGGGTGAACTGACCGCGCCTTCGTGTGTAATGCCTTGTTGGTCGTATTGCTGTAGCGTGGCGTAGTAGTCGCGGATTGATTTGTGGCTGGGTTTCAGGTTAAGTCTCGGCATGTGGGTATAGTAGCAGGTTTTGGGGGATAGGTCAAGAGGAAAGTGTGGTGCCCCTCTGGGACTGGAGACATAACGATACAAAGAACTACGAATAAATCCGCGATTCAGACAAGCATCGGTGTGCTTAGAAAACAAGAGTCTCTGCCCTTTACTGGTAAGAGGGAAGCGGAAGGGCACCTACCGCTCACTGGTTGCTGACCGTTGACTGCTGTCTGTAAAAAACTGAGTTTTCATGAAATATGTGTTATACTAGGATTACTAAGTTTTGGACAATTTTTGGGTTTCCAATAAGGAGTTGACATGGCAACTGAGATACAGACCGCTCAAGATATATGGCCGCAGCTGGCTTCTATTGTATTTGTTCCGCGCACGGAGAACGACTATCAGCGGCTTTCAGCTTTGCGAGATGATTTAATGACTCTCATTGGTGAAAGCGAAAATCACCCGTTGGTTTCGTTGATGGAAATCGTTGGGGCACTTATTGAAAAATATGAGTCAGAACAAGAATCGACTGCGCGTGAAACCTGGTATCGTTTCTCCATGCAGATGCTTGCGCGGGCGTACGGAGAAAACGAACCCGAATACACGACAGATAGGCTTAAGTGGGTGAATCCAGATTATGAAGGAAAGTGATGTCGTTCTTGTTGCATTGGTCCAAGCTGATGGGGAACTAAAGTATAGACCCGCAATTGTTCTACGAGAAATGCCAATTCCTTACCGGGATCTCCTCGTTTGTGGTGTAAGTACAAGGTTGGATCAGTACGTCCGAGGTCTTGATGATATGATTTCACCGGCTGATGCTGACTTCGTGTTAAGTGGTTTACACTCGGAGTCTCTGATTCGACTTAGTTTTCTGGGTGTAGTCCCGCGTCAGCAGGTACGTGGGACGCTCGGTAGCATCTCGGATGAACGGCACAAGCGTTTGTTGCAGAGGTTGATTGATTACCTAACAAATACGTGATAGTTATTTTAAGGACTTACGCAATTGCTTCATAAGTCCCCCTACCGCTCTGATAAGGGGGATAAAGGGGGTTGGGGGACTTAGCGGGTTAAAAATCAAAAATCTCGCCCAGATCGCTAAGTTTGCGTAAGTCCTGACCTATTCACATATTTTCGGATTTTACTATAAAAGAGTTACATCAATTCGATGAAGACTTCATTTGCGAGGAAGAGTCCGCGAGGTGTGAGGCGGAGATGCGTGGCTGTGCGTTCAAGGAGTTTCAGGTCAAGCCATTTTTTGAGAATATCCCTAAATGCGACTTCGATTTCTTCGCCGAAGCGGTTCTGGTAAACGTCAAGAGAGATACCTTCCCGTTTGCGGAGAGCGAGCATGAGCGTTTCCGCTTTTTCAGCGTCCCCTGTTAGGCGTTCGGTGTCGGCGATGGGTTTGTTGCGTTCGGAGAGTTCGTCAATGTAAGGTGCAATACCCCGAATGTTGCTGTAACGGATGCCATTGACATATCCAGACGCACCAACACCCAGTCCGATACACGGCTGATTATTCCAGTAAACGAGATTGTGTCTCGCAGCGCGGTTCGGTCTGGCGAAGTTGCAGATTTCGTAGTGCATATACCCGTGCGCGGTGAGTGTCTCAATTGTGTATTGGAACATATCCGCTTCGGTGTCCTCGGAGGGGAGGTGGAGTTTACCGGCTTGCCACCATTCATAAAATGGGGTCGTCTCCTCCATGACGAGGTTGTAGGCAGAAATATGAGCAGGTTCAAGGGAGATGACTTCGTTGAGGGTGTAGTGCCATGCTTCCATTCTCTGGTCGGGAAGTGCGAAAATCAGGTCAATGTTAATGTTCTCAAAGCCGCCTTCGCGTGCAAGGCGGTAACTTTGGAGAAATTCGTCAACGGTATGGATTCTCCCTAACTGTTTCAGCGTTTCATCTTGCATCGCTTGCAGCCCGAAGCTAAGCCGGTTCACGCCGTTGTCTCGCATTACGCGCAACTTCTCGTCATCGACGGTGCCGGGATTGCATTCTACGGTGATTTCAGCGTTCGGCGTTATTTGGAAATGCTGATGGATATCGGTGAATAGTTGTGCCAAGGCGTTGGCAGAGAGGATGGAAGGGGTCCCACCCCCGATGAAAATCGTTTGTAACGGGTCGGTTTCTGGGGCATATAGTTCCATCTCTGTACGGAGTGCTTGTAGGTATATTTTCGCCTGTTCCTTATGGAAGGCATAAGTATTGAAGGCGCAATAGTAGCATTTCGTCGCGCAAAATGGGATGTGGATGTATACGGAAGTAGCGGTTTTATGAGGATAGTTCATACAGCGTGTGGTCGATTTTCTCGTGCCTCTATCGAAAATTTAAACCCTAACTCGTGCAGTATTTGGCGTATCGTATTAAGTTGCGGGTTTCCATTTTCAGAAAGGACTTTGTTGAGTCCGTCATCGGTAAGGCTGAGGCGTTCGGCTAACTTAGATATACCTCCTTGTGCCTCTGCTACGTCTCTGACTGCGAGTAAAAACGCATCTATGTCTTCGTCTTTTTCATAATCCTCAAGCGCGACGGAAAGATATATCCTTGCGTCTTCTGGATCGCGTAGTTGATCAATGTGATAGTCTTTGAATTTTCTATAGTTACGCATTTTCTAACTCCATAGCACCAAATTAATGAACCTCATCAAATTCCAATCCGATTCGGATTGCTGAGCCTGTGTCGGCGTAAGAGAACGCTTCGTTGATATCGCTGAACGGGAAAGTATCGGAGATAATTTTATGGAACGGATACCTGTCGCGAGTGCGCATTAGGAAGTCAAGCGCACGCGGGATAACCCACGGTTCGTAGACAATAACCCCGCGGATCGCTTTGCTACAGCGGACGATATTGCCCGGATCAATCTCTGTCGGGAATCCGAGGTTGATGTTGCCGATCCAGAGGTAGCGTCCACCCCATCGGAGCATCTCCACACCTTCAGCGAGAACACGTGGCGAACCGACAAACTCCGCGACGAGGTCTGCACCGATACCACCCGTCTGGTCGAGGACGTATTCAACACGGGATTTCATATCAATTTCGTCCACGTTAAGTGTCTCATCCGCACCGAACTCCCGTGCCAATGCGAGGCGTGCAGGCAACCGATCGAGAACGATAATCTTACCGGCACCCATCTCTCGTGCGACTGCGGTCGCGTAGAGACCGAGTCCACCAGCACCTTGAATAACCACGGTGTCGCCGAGCGTGATGCCGATCTGGTTCAGCCCGTAGATGACTTCGGACAAGGCGCAGTTGATGGGGGATACCAGCGCGTCTGAGAGTTCGTCGGGAACCTTGAACACCCAATGCCCGGGTTTCATGTAGTAGTATTCACCGTAGGCACCGTGGAAGTGCGGCGGCTGTTCGCTGGAGACACCGAGCCAATCTCTATAGCGGTTCGGACACCCCGGCTTACCGTTGAGGCACATCCAGCAGTGTTGGCACGGCTTGAAATAGGAATAGGCGATCCGGTCGCCTTCGGTGAGGGGTTGTCCGGTGCTATCCGTTGTGATGTTACGTCCCATCGCTTCAATCGTGCCGATCATCTCGTGTCCCAGCACTTGCGGGATACCGCTCTCAATTTTGGGACCGTGTCCACGCCAAAAGTGTAAATCCGACCCGCAGATATTCGCCATGCGGATTCGCACGAGCATATCATCCGGTGTGACGGATGGGATCGGGTATTCCCTGAATTCCATTGGTGTTTGCACTTGAGTGAAGATGGCGACTTTTCCGGTTTTCATTGTAAATATCCAGTTCCTCTTCGCTGGCGGGGTTTATAACCCTGCTACCTCTTGTTGTCCTCTCTTCGCTGGCGAGGGTTTATGAAGTTTAAGTATTTTAATCGGTAATTCCCGGAAGTCTTTTTGTCAAGTCCGGTGCGGTTAGAATGCAGATCGCATTTGGGCGCGTACGCCGCAAAACCGCACCTACCGGGCCTGGGCAAATTACCGAATTTATTTTTTAATCTCCATAAAACCGCTCCTACCTTGGTTGGGACAATTATGTATGCTAATGTGCGATGATGTAATTGTTGCTACAGAATTAATATTCATCGAAATTGACAACTTTCCAGCGTCCCTCAATCTGCTCGGTCTGGATCACAACTTTTCGGGTATGGGTTGTCGTGCCACGGATTTCAATAGTGAGTGTGTAGTTGAATAGTACGTGTGTTGTTCCATCTTCTTTACCGGTTGCTTTGTATTCAATCTTTGGCATCTCGTTAACCTGTTGCCCTGGGACGCGGACCTCACTCACACGGGCAATTTCATCTTTCAGTTTTTCTGCTGCGAGTCCGTGGGTGAGTTGCAACGCTGCCACTTGGTCGGCACGCTGATAATAGTTATAGATGAAATCCTCACAAACGGCTCGCGGGGTATTCCTGTTAGAACACGCGAGTATCAAGAAGGTAAATAGTAAGAGGTATCGTGGTTTCATCTCTTTTTTGCGCGGATCATTGCGACGTTGAAGATACGACGTTCATACCCGTGTGCCGGGCTGTTCACGACTTCGCCTAACGTCCATAGCGTTGAGGAGCTGCCACCGTCGAAGTTGATGGCGTGTTTGATGCCGAGTTCGCTGAAAAATTTTCCCATATCGTAAAGTGTCATCCCCATGCTATAGCCGTGCTGTCTACCGTCAACGGCGATGAGGAAAAGTTTATCGTCGTTAAATCCTAATGCACTGCGTGGGTGGCGCGAGGCACCGTTACGATGTGCGGACCCGCTACGACCCCGAGTCTCTCCAAATCTAACGAGTTCGGGTTCAATCCTACCGTTCCTTACGAGCCGTAGATTGCCACCGACCCCTTGTTGAACGTGTTGCCACTTTGTAGGCGTAAGTGCGATCTCCAGTGTGCCTTTTGTAGATGTCGCGATTTTCTGGGCCCAGTCGCGTGCCAAGCGCGGTTCTATCGCGAGAACGACACCGTCAGATGGGATGACGCTGTTACCACGTCGGTTGACCTCTGTGACGACGAATCTGCTCGTATATTTCCCAGTGAGTGGGAGTTTAAGTTTCTTAAGCGTAAACTCGTAGTTTCGGCGTGTCAAAGTCCTGCGCCCGAAGCGTGGCGTAAAGAGCACAACGGGACACGACGAACTACAAATTTGGTTGATAGCGTTAATCGGAAGTATATCGGAGTTGTTGTCAATGCGGAGTTGCCCGTTGAGCTGCACCCTATCCAACAGAAACTCGCCGTCTGGGGTTACACCAAAACTGGTCTCACCCCATGGCGACGGCGGCGAGTACCCCCATCTATCGAATGATATGGGGATGCTGACGAGTTCACCGTTTTGGATGTGCAAATTAAAAATCATACCGCCGCGGCCGTAGGAGTCCTCTCGGATGCCGAAACTGCCGTTAACACCGGCAAGGGGCAGCATCTTTTTGCGCATAAGCCGTCGCGTAGCATTCGTAATGGTTTCACGTCCCAATATCTTGTTGTTGGCAAGTTCAACATCGAATTGAAGGTTTTCCGCTGTGCGATCCATCTCTGCGATGTAGACGGCAGCACCCCCTGTCCACCAGTAGCGGTGGAGTTGAAACCCTTCTGGCCAACGCTTGCGATCAATCTCATCGCGCCTTATGACAGAATCAGGAAGCTTTTCGCCATTCCGAGTGTTGACAGCAGTGCTGCGGAAGACAGGCTGTTCTAAAGCCCGCAGCGCGCCAATTACGAGAATAGAAAGCACGATGAGCGCGCACACTGCAATGAACCGAGTGGGATAAGGTCTGTTTTCTTGAGTCATTTTTGCGGCTTATTATATTTCTTTTTCGTATGCATTACAGTTTCGCTACTTTGGAACACTACTCGCTTTTAAGCCGATGCCGGTAAGGATTGACACCACCAGATCGTTTGTGGTTATAATACCTGTTTCTCTAAACTTTTGATATCCTTTGACAACTACAGCCGAAGTCGGTTCGACATAGATACCTTTGGCAGCAAGCAGTGCCAATCCTGTTTTAATATCTGTATCGTCAACGGTGGTAAATGCGCCATTTGTAGCACCGATAGCCTCCAAAATCATCTCCCCTCGGATCGGAAGTTCGGCAGTAATGCCTTCGGCGAGTGTTTCACCGGCTTGCGCCATTCTTGAGATGGACACTGTCTTATTAACATAGGCGTTGTAAATCGGGCGACAGACATCAGGTTGAACGCCGAGGAGGCGCGGGATGTTTACGATAATCCCTTGTGCTTGTAATTCGCGGAAACCGATAAAGAGTCCTAAGTAGATACTCCCGAATCCGACAGGACAGATAACATGCGTCGGTGCGCGCCACCCAAGCTGCTCCACAATTTCATAGGCAAGCGTTTTGGTACCTTCTAAGAAAAACGGGTGCCAATTGTGGGAGGCATAACAGGTGGTCCCCGCTGCGAGTTTCACTGCCTCCGTTGTTGCCATACGGTTTCCTGCCACCAGTTTCAACTCGGCACCGTAGGCGGAAATCTGCCTTAATTTGCCTTGCGAGGTGGACTCCGGACAGTAGATAGTGCACTGAATACCTGCTCTCGCACTATAGGCGGCTATTGCAGCACCCGCATTGCCCGATGAATCTTCAACAACTGCCTCAACTCCAAGTGCTTTAAGATGGGTGAGTAGGACGGATGCACCTCTGTCCTTGTAGGAGCCGGTTGGACAAAGGTAGTCCAATTTCACGAAATGTTCCGGTGTGCTAACATCAATCGGAACAAGCGGGGTCATGCCTTCACCGAGGGTGACAATATCTGTATCCGCATCAATCGGCAGTGCCTCGCGATACCGCCAGAGTGACATCGCTGCTGGAACTTGTGGATTGGGACAAATGTGTGAATCCCAGACAAGAGTTAACGCGTTGCCACAGTCGCACCGATAGCACAACGGCGATATTTCATAGGTTTTACTGCATTCGTTGCACAGATAATTCATTATTAGTTTTCAGTTGTCAGTTGTCAGTAGGCGAGGCTAAAAACCTCGCCAATATGGACCCCAACTCTGGTAGGCGCGGTTTCAAACCGCGCCTACCAAAATGTATTATTCATTATCTGTCTTGAGTTGTCCCCATGTTGTCGCTAATTTCGATGCTGGATCGACGGCTTGTGGGATGCCGAACGGACTGTCGGGATCGAAATCCTCTGGCGGTTCAATCGTGCTGAACCAGACCCGATTAATCCAGATGGCTCCCTGACCGTTGGAGGAGAATCGGAAATCTGAACCGTTTGCGCGGTTCTCAAAACGGCCGTCTTTGATTACCCAGGTATGAACGAGCCATTTATCCGTTCCACCGAGTTTTACAGCAAGGAATGCGCCATCGCCTGCGCCACGGAACGCTCCGCCAACAGGACCGGCACCGTTGCTATCGTATTGGCAGTTGATCTGCGGTGCTTCGTTAGAATCGAAATATTCCATGACGATCCACGCCTTATGATCCCCACCAAACAGAAACGAGTCATCGATTTTGAAGTACATGTGATTATGTCCGGGACCGTTATAGGGCCAAGGGTTCTCTAAGCAATCGACACCACCTTGGACAGCAGGTTCCGTCATACCATCGCCTTGTTCACTTTGGGTTAATAAGACGCCGTTGCTCTCTTCACCGAGGTCTACCCAGATATAGTTTTTGCCCTCTTCGGGTTCCTCCGCTGCAAATGTGCCGACTGAAATCAGCATGCACTGAATCAATATTAGTGTTGTTGTCCATTGGATACGCTGTAACATCATTGCCTCCTTAAATTTTACATTAAAGTTAACCCTGTTTACCATCTTAATCAGATAATCAGAAAAGGTTTTGAGAGGATGATATGTCTATAGTATGCCAATAGTTTTGTTCTGAATCTTCCGCGAGAAAATGTACGCTATAAATGCTATTTCAAAATAAGCATTCGCCGTGTCTGCTGGAAAGAAGGCGTTGTCAATTGATAGAAATAAACACCGCTTGCAACCGGTTCACCTAACACATTGCGTCCATCCCAATAGGCGGCGTGCTCTCGACTCTGATAGAAGCCTGCTGATTGGTAACCGAGTGGAAGTGTTCGGATAAGTCTGCCTGACGCGTCATAGATGGACAGAGACACAGCACCTGCTTCCGCAAGATGATACGGAATCCATGTTTCAGGATTGAACGGGTTCGGATAATTCTGAAGCAGACGACTCCGTTTGGGGGTGCCGATGCCCTCAAGCGTCACGGTCATAACTGCGTTTTCAAGATTGGCAGCGTTCACCGTGAAATTGAATTTTTCTGAAGCGATATTTCCGTTCGTATCAACGACAATGAGTTCCAGTGTATCACCGGCTTCTACGACGCTGCGGTATGCCAAATCAGCGGTCGCAGCGGCAAAATAATTACCACGAATATGAGATGTCATGACAGTATGCGTCCGGAGGTTTCGGACTTGGACGATATAACCGTTGAAGTGTTGGGCACCCTCTAAATGTCCGCTAACAACGAATGCCCACGTCTGATTCGTGGTAGCGATCGGTGCTGCTGCGACTTCGGTTTGGTTTGTCCACTTTGCACCGACGAAGGTAATATTGCGTGCCTCTGGTAGATTGACGATATAGCCTTTCGCGCCTTCAATGGGGAGTCCGTTGTCGGGGGCGTTCGGGGTCCATGCGACGAATTCCTGATGGGCTGTATTAAACGTGATAATTGCTGTCGCCCCTGTTATCACTGCGAGTGAACGCGCCGTCATCGGTGCGGGGGATTTCAACGGCACGGATAGCATGTTCAGACCTTTAGAGAGACTTTTGAAAAAGATGTTGCTGAAATCTTGGCTATCCCGCTGCGTTGTAGGTCTGGCGATAAACCCGTGTCTGCGACCGTCTGGCGTGTCGTAGAAACCGACGATCTGGTTTTGTGCGTCGATATCTCGCGCGACTGTGCTGACGCTACCGGGGACGCGGAGTTCAACGGGTGCGCTATCCGGTGGACGGACATAAGTACGAGGAATATCGTCAACGGCTTTGGCTCTGAACACTGCAACACCGGCATCGCTAATAGCGTTCACAAAAAGGAATTCTAAATCAGGCACCTCTGGGACGGCTACGGTGGTAACAGCCTCCTCCTCAAAGCCGCGGGCGAAGTTACTTGGATCTACGAAAAGAACTTCATGGCTAAAAATCTGTGGTACACCGATAGTAGTGAAGCTGCCATCGAGGTGGCGGAGGAATCCGTGGGGCATTCCGTCAGCATCTACATAGCTCCCGACGACGACTCCCGCGGCGTTTATGTGATCCGCGTACGTTCTCGCTGCGCCGGGGACATCGATTTGTGTATCTCCTACAAAGCCGTGGCTCACACCGTCCGCGTCAACGATGTTCCCGATAAGTTGCCCCGCTTCACCGATGCCATAGGGTTGTGTGTCTACTGCTCCCGGAAAATTGAACTCCGTCAGTTCGCCATCTTGCAAGATGATGCCGTGATAAATCCCGTCTTGATCAACATAAAATCCTGTGGCCTGCCCAGCGTTGTTGAGTCCATAGAAAACAGTCCTTTCGGAGTCCGGTACATCGTAAGTCTTAAAAACTCCATTAATCAGTGTGAAACCGATGAATTTGCTGTCATCAGGACTTCGGGTATTACCGGCATAGTGACCGCGGTCGTTGCTCGCTGTCACCTTCAGAAAATCGACACCGGGGACTTCGATAGTCTCAAAGATATAGTCTGCAGTCGGTGTTTCGCTTTCGACTTGTGCATCGGCGTACCCTATGAAACAGATGGATATAAACAAAATAAGTGCGATTTTTATGTGATGATGCATAGCTATCCTTTTTTAACTTGTGTTCGGAAACCGTCAGTAAACGGTTTTTGTTTAAATGAGTTAGGACTTACGCAGCGCGTTCAGAAGTCCCCCTGATAAGGGGGATTTAGGGGGTTTAAAAAGCAAAAATCTACCATCGCGTCTAAATTTGCGTAAGTCCTATGAGTTATCTAAACCGATACCAAAAGGAATTCTCTATAGATATTATAACGTGAGTTCGACTAAACAGGACAGATGTGTTCAAGATTCGGACAGAGCCCTGAAATCACCATAATATCAGTAAAACCGAACACATTCTCACGTCTACATGGATTGGGTTGTTGGGTTTCGCTATCTCTATTTATAGGAAACGGTCATGGACAAGCAGAATGCTGTGTATAAACTGGCGGTGCTTGTTCTTTTACCGCTCTACCCAACCTACGTCTATATTTAGATTTTATTATCGAACTCACGTTATTATAGCACTTTTCTGTGATATTAACCACTTTTTATTTCTAAAGGATCAGAGCCATTTAGTTTTCGGTTTTTCGTTGTTTTTGTTGAAGCAGTCGCGATTCAGAGATCGCTCCTACAGACGGTTTTGGAACATTCAGAAATTTCTCCCAAGGGAGAACTGAATGCCTCTGTCTAAAGGATAAGCAGATTGTCGCTTACAGCAAGGGAGGCAATTCGGCAGATTGAGATTTACACGTCTTTTTTTGGGCTTAATGGGGTGTCACAGTTACACCAATAGCACAACTGTGACACTTGTAAGTTCTATACTGACAGGACTTACGCAAAATTGAAACGCACACCGAGGAAATGCTGGGCGAGGTTGCAAACCTCGCCAGCGAGGAAGGGAATTTGCGTAAGTCCTAACTGATTGACTCTACTTTAAAATGACGAGCCGCCGTGTTTGATGGAAAGATGGGGTTGTCAACTGGTAGAAATAGATACCACTCGCAACCGGTTCACCTAATGTATTACGTCCATTCCAATAAGCAGCACGCTCCCGACTATTATAAAAGCCTGCGGATTGAAAACCGATCGAAAGTGTGCGAATCAACTTACCGGTTGTATCATAAATGGATACTGATACAGGACTGTCTTCCGAGAGTTGATATGGAATCCACGTCTCCGGGTTAAACGGATTCGGGTAGTTCTGCAACAACTGACTCTGATTCGGTTGATCGATGCCATCAAGCCTGACGGTCAAAACCGCGTTTGCAAGGCTCTCAGGGGTCACTTCAAAACTGAGGGTTTGTGATTCAATATTTCCATCCGGACCGATGACGCGTAATTCAATCACGTCTCCAACTTGGACAACGCTCCGCCGCGCCAAGTCGGCAGTTGCAGCAGCGAAGTAATCACCTTGCACTGGGGCGGTTATTATGCTGTTTGTTCTCAGGTTACGAACTATTACTTGGTAGCCATCAAACGCTGGTTTACCTTCCAAGT
>JAKZUG010000160.1:0-4344 GCA_047516705.1 Candidatus Poribacteria bacterium
GACTGAAGAGGGTTTTGAAGTATCCAAGTTTTCTGTGCAAAATCCGGTGCGGTTAGGAATGCAGATGGCATGAATCAACACGGAATGCGCGTGTTGCCTTGCAGTGAGAGTCCGTGGGGCTTTACGCCGCAAAACCGCACCGGATTTTAGGCACAAACCTTATATCCCCTAAAACGCCTCTTGAGTCCCAGAGAGGCAGCATTTGTGTAGAAACATGTATTAATCAAAGATAAGGCCCTCAGAGGGGCGGCATCTGTGTAAAAACATGCAGTAATGAAAAAGAAGCCCCAGAGGGGCGGCATCTGTGTAGAAGCGCGTATCACATAAAAGTCAGGTTCCCCAGAGGGGCGGCATTTGAAGATAACTACAAAATGCCGTGAAAAATCCTAAATTGACACCCATGGTGTAAATTTAAGAAAAGTAATAGCCTCGTCCCAGGTCCGGTAGGCACTGTTTGGAACCGCCCCGGGACGCAAAGAATGGTTTCAACCTATTTGAAAAAGCTGACCGTCGATCTTCAATTAGGTCAATGCGTTTTCACAAAAAAGTATAGACGTTCTCTCTCTGCATCAAGTTCGGGGGAGTAAACCGCTTATGCAGCACAAACTCTGCGCAAATTGTGGGTTTTTGAACCCGCCATTCAAATTTTGCGGTGAATGCGGCATGCCGCTCGATGGCACTTCGCGTTCCCCTGAATTCCCAGCAGCAGATACCGCTTCTATTGAACAGGCACTGCCACACGGGGCAGAACGTCGCCAACTCACCGTTCTTTTCTGCGATATTGTTGATTCCACCGCATTCACCGAAAAACTGGATCCTGAAGAGCTCCGAAACCTTTTAGAAGTATACCGGACATGTATCATGGAGGTAGTTTTAGCACAAAGTGGCCACATTGCGCGCTACTTCGGGGACGGTATCCTCGTTTATTTCGGCTATCCGATCGCACACGAAGACGCAGCACATCGTGCCGTGAGAGCTGCATTAGGTATTGTCGCCGCTATAGAAACTCTGAATCCGTATCTCCACAAGACTTTCGGCGTAGAGATTAACGTTCGGATCAGCATCGATACAGGACGTGTTGTCGTTTGGCACATCTCAGCGCAGGAATCTCCCGAAGCGATTGACATCGTTGGTCAAACACCGAATCTCGCCGCGAGAATGCAAAAATTGGCAGCACCGAACAACATTGTGATTGGCGATACAACCCATCAATTGGTTGAGGGCTTTTTTAAGTGCGACGCACTCGGTGCTTCTGCGCTCCGTGGTATTTCACAGCCTGTGAACGTCTACCAAGTGTCAGGTGAAATTCCAACGCAAAGTCGACTGGATATCGCCAGTGAAAGCGGATTGACACCTCTTATCGGACGGGAACGAGAGGTTGAACTTCTCAAACAAGGTTGGGCACAAGCACTTGCAGCCAATGGACAAGCACTCCTTATTGAAGGAGAAGCCGGCATCGGAAAATCGAGATGTGTGCAGCTGATTCAGGAGCATGTTGAGAGCCACCCGGATGCAGTTACCTTAGAAGGTAGATGCTCATCGTATTACCAGAATAGTCCACTGTATCCTATTCTTTCACTGTTCCAAGAACACGTCGTACAGTTTACAAACACAGACACTGCAAAGACAAGACTCGAAAAACTTGAAAATTTGCTGCGGGACTATAACGTCCCGACTGTTGGGCAAGATGCAGAAGCACGTACACCGGAAACACTGCCACTCCTCGCTGAATTATTGGAAATACCTTTTGAGATACAGCGGCAAACGGAAACCGGCACGGGTGCACATCTGTACGGTAGACCCGTCGAACAGGACACATATCCATCCGGATGGCGGCGAAAACAGCGACGGCAACAGACGTTGGAAGTCCTAGTCCAAGTATTGCTGAAGATGTCAGAACAGAAACCGATACTTTTGGTCGTGGAGGACCTCCATTGGGTCGATCCGTCCAGTATAGAATTTCTTACACTCTTAATCGAAAGGATCGAAAACGCCAGAATTTTCATAATCTTGTCCTGTCGCTCTGACACACACCATTTTCGGCACAATGTACAGACTAATGAAGATGGAAACTCGCAGACTGTTCCGAAAGGGAACGTTACAAATTCTGGCATAGATAGAGAAATTCTGGAGAAACTCCTGCGACCGGCATGGGCGAAGATACTGCCGTTGGAGGCACTCACACCTCCCGAAGTCGAAACAATGATTCAGCACGTTGCAGGCGATACGCAACTGCCACCAAACCTATTCACGCAGATCGTCGAAATGACTGAAGGGGTCCCTCTGTTTGTTGAGGAACTCACCCTGATGATGCTTGAAGGCGACGCGCTGGCACTTTCTTCTGACGCATTGGATGCAACCCGTTCACAGTCCGAAACAATGCAGGTGCCTGTGACGCTACAAGACTTGCTCACAGCGCGTCTCGACGAACTCGGTACCGCGAAGGAGATCGTCCAACTCGGGGCAACGCTCGGTAGAGAGTGGACAGCGGAGTTGCTTCATAAGATCGCATCCGGAGTCGATCTCGAGAATAATATCTTCACCGATTTTGCATCCTTGAAAGATGAACTGGACAAATTAGTAAACGTATTTATCCTCAATCGCAATGAGATGGCTGACAACCAGTTCCGCTATACCTTTGGGCATCCGCTCCTGCGTGAGACTGCTTATCAATCGCTGCTAAAAAGCAGACGTCAGCAATATCATCAACAGATTGCAGAAGTGCTGGAGAGCACGGATGGCTTCCAACCGGAACTCGTCGCGTATCATTACACCGAAGCCGGACTTCCCGAAAAGGCAGTTGACTATTGGCATAGCGCTGCGCACCATGCCTTAGAACGCTCGGCAAACGTGGAGGGTGTTCGCCACATCATGCAGGGGCTCGCAGCGCTTGAAACACTCTCGGCGAACGTCAACACACCGGAACTGCAGGAAGCCGCCGAACGGCGTGAATTGGAGCTGCAAACAGCACTCGGTAGCGCACTGATCGCGACCAAAGGATATGCCTCGCCGGAGGTGGAAGTCGCCTATACACGCGCACGCGAGCTGCTGGAAATACTTGAAAAAAGGGAGGAAGCCTCCTTAGCAGATGGAGCCAACGTCTTGCTTGATCAGATAAAAGATCTGAGATTCCCGGTGCTGTTCGGGTTATGGCTCTCTCATCTTGTCCGCGGACGACTCCTCTCCGCACGTGAACTCGGCGAAGCTTGCGTTGCTATTGCCAAGCAAGCAGAAAACCAAGCATTTGAAGTCGAGGCACATCGCGCCCTCGGTGCAACGCTCTACTATTTGAGCGAATTCAACAGTGCCTTGGCACACTTGGAGGCAGGAATTGAACGCTATCAGCCGCAGCACCATCCGGTCCCAGCGTTTCTCCACTATGTGGCAGAACCCGGAATGACGCTCCTCGCCTATTCTTCACCACTCTTGTGGTGCATCGGCTATCCGATCCAAGCGGAAGAGCGCATTAATCAGGCTGTGATCATCGGAAAGGACACGAACCACCCTTTTAGTGAGGCAGTATCACTCCACTTTAAAACCGTGCTTTATCAGTACCGAGGTGAAGCGGAGGAAGTAAACACCTCAGCAACGCAGATGCTACAGATATGTCAAGAGCACGGGTTTTCTGCCTGGGAAGCCGCAGCAACAGTGATGAAGGGTTGGGCATTCGCAAAACAGAACTGCGCTGAAGAAGGTATAGCGATGATTCGTGAAGGCATCGACGCTTGGAAAGAGACAAGGGGTGAGTTACTGATGCCTCTCTTTCTCGCACTACTTGCACAAGCATATCAACGCGATGGACAATATAGTTTAGCCTTACAGACACTTGATGCTGCATTGCGTGTCATCACACGGACAGGAGAACGCACCTATGCTGCAGAACTCGCTCGACAGAAGGGCGAACTCTATCTTATCCTCGCTGAGAAAACTGAGGTCGTTAGCAATGAGAATACCCGATCAACTGTTGCACAAGCGGAATCCTATTTTCAGGAAGCATTAGCGATAGCACGACAACAAGACGCAAAATCATGGGAACTCCGAGCTACGCTCAGCTTAAGTGAATTATGGCACACCCAAAATCGTGGCGAAGACGCATACAATTTACTGAAACCGATATATACATGGTTCTCAGAAGGGTTGGATACAAATGACCTTGTGCGTGCCAAAAACCTCTTAAAGGAATTGGAGGTTTTTGCACCTACACCATAAGTGTCAATTTAGCGGTTTTTGATAGCGTTTTAGCAACTGTAGATATAAACATACCGCCCTTACAGGGCTGCGGTCTTTGGTCGAAAACGCTGCTATAAACATGCCGTCCCTATGGGACTCAAGAAGGTTTTGCGG
>JAKZUG010000161.1:0-3354 GCA_047516705.1 Candidatus Poribacteria bacterium
ATGCATAATACCAGCACCAGCTGGCCAGCCCCCCGGTTCAGCCTTGATCCATTCACACAACTTCTGTGCGTGCGGTGTCAAGGTTTCCCAGATTTCGTGAGGCATAATCCTGCTGAAGCCGTGCTGTGTACGCCACGGTGCTGCGTACTCAACGTTTGGCAGTGCCCGAATTTCCTTTGATAAGTTCGGTGTTGCACCGTGCCATGCCCGGTTATCTCGGAATACGCCAGAACCGGCGGTCGCCCCGACGAGCGTTGAATGTTTCATCCAATCCGGTTCGTCACCCGGAGGCGGTGGGTTCTGTTGTAAAGTGTGTGTCCCCGGAATCTGACGGATCGGACCGTTTTCCCAAGTGAGATCGCACATGACGAAGTTGATGGTAACCATCGGTGGAGTCATCTCCATAATCAGTTTTTGTGAGGGGACATCGAGGTTTCCGTTGTCGTCCCTATGGAGTTGAAGACCGAGGCGTTCCGCTTGGGCGATGCGTGCTTTGGAAAGGTGTTGTGAGTCTCTACCATCAAGATGCAGATGTTGGTACTCGATCGCACCCGGAAGGCAGAGGTCACCGCCTGATCCCCACACCCTATAGTCTGAAGATCCGAAAATTTCTGTGACGATTGGCGTTGTCGTCGGTAGGTCAATCATACTTGCCCAGGCAGGGTGGTGCAGCATCTGTCTTGAAGCGGAAGAGGTGCCGTAGCTATATCGGTGTGGTAGCCTTCCAGTTTCGGTTACGTATTTTCTGTTCCCGGGTCCGGGTACGGACAGGATGTCGCGAAGTGCCTCAGCGCACCCATCTCTCCAGCGCGCAAGTTGCTCAGCGTTAAGAAAGTCTTTGACTACGACGAATCCGTCTCGATGGAAGATGCGAGCGATTTTCTTAGTTTCGTGGGGTTCACAGATTTCGAGGCCGCGGATGCCGTTATGTTCACGTAGTTTTTCACGGAGTGCCTCGACTTCCGGGTCATCGTAGACCCGCCGCTTGGGCGAGTTCGGATCTGCCACACCGAAGCCTCTGTTGTCGGGGGGCGGGTTTCCGTCAGCATCAACGGTTTCATTGACCGGTGTGTTCTCATCCCATCCGACTCGCGTCTCCCCGTAGACTTGCATCTCTTCTAACTCTGGGCTTACGGTTCTTGCGTTGTCTTTCATAGGCTAATTCCTTTTTAGTTGTCAGGCAGTGGAACTTGCTGCCCGTCTTCCATATATTGGACAGGAGGTGTGTAGACCTTTCGGAACATTCCAAAGAAAATTTCCTCGTAATGTGAGTGTGAGAGTTCACTGTAAATAGCATCCCATGTCTCAGCATTCAAAATCTCATCATAGAAGTTTCGATCTATGTAACCTGTGATGAGGTGCCATCCTTGTAGTTGTTGGCGTTGGGGTATCGGAATGATTGACCCCGGCGCACTTCTCCTATAAAAACCTGTATTACTACCCGCTGCACGATAGGCGTTTGTATAGGCAACTGTTTCATCACCAAGCCAAAGCATGCCACCATCTTCAAGTGTTTCAGTGGGATCGCCGAGTGTTTCAAGCAACTCTTGACGGAACACACTATCTGGGTTGTCTGTTGACGCTGGGGTTGCTGTCATGTACCCTGCCGCTCGGAGGCGATAGATCCCGTTGTGGCTACGAAAACAATACACCAACAGCATAGGGGTATTTCCGTATCGGGTTTTGTAGACTAAGGATCCACCCGTATTCGTGTGGATTCGTTTCCCTTGTTCTTTGGTGAGCACCGATGCTTTCGTGTTGCCCCACCAGACTTGTCGGAAGTGCGGCGGATCGGTGATCGATGTCTCTAAGATCGCACACCCGCCGGTAAAAAGTAAAATAGCGGTTATCAGTAATAAATAGGCGTTTTGGATTTGTTTCTTCATATTACCTCGTTATTTTCAAAACGTTAAAAATGCTAAATCATTGACTTTAGAATAAGTTCTAATCTAACATGCACCGCCTTTTTTGGCAACGATTAATTTGCTTGAAAAGAGATGTAGAGTTTGTTAGGATAGTATATATTATAGTAAAACCTATAATTACTTGGACATCAACGTAAAGGCGGGGTTACAAACCCCGCAGCGATGGAGGGTTATTGTTCTCTAAAGTGTCAGCATATTTTTCGATTTTACTATAAATCCTAAACACAATCTTCAACAAGTGGTAAACAAACGAAAAACATGAAAATTCTGCACACCGCCGATTGGCACATCGGTCAACGGCTCCATGAACGTCAACGGACTGATGAACATGAAAAATTTCTGGATTGGCTTCTCAACACAATCCAAGAACATAAGGTTGAACTCCTCCTCGTTTCAGGCGATATTTTTGATACATCCCTTCCCTCAGCGGAATCAACAAATCTCTATTATCGGTTCCTCTACCGTCTTTTTAATGAGACTGGTGCATACACGGTGATTACTGCTGGCAATCACGATTCACCTCGGCATTTGGAGGCACCGCGAGAGTTTCTTAAAATGGGAAGAATTCACGTCGTTGGTCTTACAAATGAGGCTGCCAAATGTGTTTTTTGCTTTCCTCCTGACAATCCACGGGTCGCAGTCGCGGCTGTGCCATACCTCTCCGAGAGCGATCTCCGACACCTCTCGTATGAAACAGAAACAGACAGGAATGAGCGGTATCGGGAATGGCTCAAGGTGTTCTATGCCGATTGCGTTGCTGCTATGCCGGCGGAGCTCCCTAAAATTTTAATGGGACATCTCTTTGTTCAGGGTGGAACAATAACCGATTCTGAGCGCAATATCCAGATTGGTGGTGCGACCGCTACCCACGCTGGCGATTTTCCTGCGAATGTGAGTTATGTCGCCTTGGGGCACCTTCACAGACCACAGACGATCGGTGGCACCGATTATCCGATCCGATATTCAGGCTCGCCCATTCCGATGCGGTTCAACGAAACGGGTTATCGCAAGAAGGTGTATCTGCTGGAGTTGTCTGACGATGGCACACTGATGCGAGATGAAGGGATTGAGATTCCTATCTTCAAGGAATTGTGTACTGTCACCGGCGATGAAGTAACAGTTTTGTCAGAAGCGATGACAGGGGAGTGGAGTGGAAAGTACATCCAAGTCAAGTTGAAATTAGGCACACCGAGGGTCGGTATCAGCGATGAAATTCGGCAAGCGTTCGGTAACTGTGGTGGCGATGTCTTGAGTATTGAGCTTGAACAGCCGGGGACAGAGATAGGCCCCTCGATCGATCCCGGGGATATTGACCATCCCAAAAAAATCTTTGAGTTATTTCACAAGGCAAAATTTAACGATCAACCTCCTGATGAAACTTTAACACAGACATTCAATGAATTGTACCAACTTGTTGAGGATTCCGAAT
>JAKZUG010000162.1:0-10398 GCA_047516705.1 Candidatus Poribacteria bacterium
TTTGATTTTTAACCCCCTAAATCCCCCTTATCAAGGGGACTTACAAAGCATTTGATTTTTAACCCCCTAAATCCCCCTTATCAGGGGGACGGACGAAGCAACTGCGTAAGTCCTAATACTAAGACGTTTTACCGCCTCTGATAATGGAGGGGTCCCGCCCGTTACTGGAAAAAAGCTCTAACCTCGCCCTTTCTACTTCGGATGTGTTGTTTATCTCTGACTAAATGTCTGGGTTACCGCCCCAATATCGCGAGTTCATCACGAAAACGTTTTTCAATGGCAGCAAGCAAATCTTCGATGACTTTCTCCGTACTCCCACCCTCCGCAACAAGGGTTTCCATTTGCTCTACTGCAAAAGTTTGAACGTGGCTAAAACAATTCTTAGTAGACTTATCCAGATGATTCCCAATGCTTAAACTCAGCACTAACAAAAGAGCTCTTTCCAATTTTTCGATGCGCTCGTCACGCGCTTTTAGTTCTTCCAATATATCCATTTGGTCTTCCTGTTCCAGTCCTTTTATCCCCGTGCTATGGTGGGAGGGTGGCAGAAGACAGTGTAGGGTTCTCGTGGCGGTACCACCCAAAACTGGGTTTATAGAGTATATCACGAGCGGGGAAAAGATACAAATATTTTCTGATAGGTTTCGATGCGGAGGGGAACCATCAAAGCCTGCTAAGTATGCGCGATGTATGGTCATGAAAGCCTGAGAAACGGAGCGTATAACAACCTGAGTCGTGCGATTTTTCTTGCACGAAACCTTTCTTTACTGTATCATAGGGATTTGATTTACGGAGAAGTGCTTTATTTTTTGCGTTTCGCTTGTTTAAAGTAAAGCCAGAGTCATTCAGTTGTCCCACAGGATCAATATTCGGATTTTCCAGAACCCCTTGTAGGAGCGATCTCCGAATCGCGACTACTCCGATAACATTGACGAAAAACCGAAAACTAAATAGCCCTGAAAGTAGAGCCTCTTTCGCAGCTTTTTAGTGAGCATTAGAACGCCACATCAAACCGAAAGGATAGTCTCCAATTTGGAAAAAGTCCGATTTAGGCAGTATGCCGCCCTCCTTTCACAGTACCTTAAACCGCAGTGGATACGCGTGACACTGCTCGCCATCTTCATGTTCACCGGGATAGGTTTAGGCTTACTCAATCCGCAGATCCTCCGCTATTTCATTGATACAGCAAAAACTGGAGGTGCAACACGAAACCTAATCATTGCCGGCGGAGTGTTCTTCGCAATCGGTGCTCTTGGACAAGTGGTGATGTTAGTCAACACCTATTTAGCCCAAGATGTCGGTTGGCGAGCGACAAATGGGATGCGTGGAGATCTCGCGAGCCACTGCCTGAAACTCGACATGTCTTTTCACAACGAGCATACCCCCGGTGAAATGGTCGAGCGTGTCGATGGAGATACGACAGCACTCTCAAGTTTTTTTTCCGAGTTTACACTTCAGGTGATCGGTAGTTTGTTGTTCCTTGGCGGTATCCTGATTTTAGTTACCCGCGAAGATTGGCGCATCGGTATCCCACTGACCGGCTTCGTAGTAGTTGCTATCATCGTCTTCAATCTCACCCGGAATATTGCCGTTCCCATTTATACAGCTGAACGAGAAGGTTACTCCAGACTGTTTGGGTTTCTTGAAGAACGGTTGACAGGTATTGAAGATATCCGGACAAACGGCGGTATCGGTTATACCATGGATCGGTTTTACGATGTCAACCGTGATGTGTACGGCAGAGCCGTAAAAGCGCATGTCATGGGTGAAGTCTTACAGACAATCAGCGGTGTTCTATTTACACTGGGGAACGCGCTAACGATGGGGATGGGTATCTATCTGTTTCAGAAAGATGCGTTCACGATCGGGACCGTCTATCTCGTCATTCACTACACAGCAATGCTCCGCGGTCCCTTAATCTTGATTAGTCGGCAGATTAACGAGCTCCAACGGGCAACCGCAGGTTTCAATCGGATCGAGGAACTCTATCGCGTCACCTCAAGTATTGAAGATGGAACAGAGTCACTTCCGACATCAGGGGCACTCGGTATTGAATTCGACCAAGTTACGTTTGGTTACACCAAAGATGAGTCGGTGCTTAAAGAAGTTTCATTCCAATTGGAACCCGGAAAATCGCTCGGGTTGTTGGGACGAACAGGCAGCGGTAAGACAACAATCACCCGCCTCCTGTTTCGGTTGTATGAGATTAACAGGGGACAGATTCGCGTCGGAGGCAAGCCAATTGAGGAGATTCAGTTAGATGATTTGCGTAACCGGATCGGTATGGTTACACAGGATGTGCAACTCTTCAACGCGACAGTGCGTGAGAACTTAACGCTCTTTGATGCGGGAATCCCGGACGGTCGGATTCTATCGGTTGTTGAAGAACTGGGATTATCAGAATGGTATCAATCTCTGCCGAACGGACTTGACACATTTCTTGAAGGCACAGGTCTTTCCGCGGGGGAAGCACAACTGTTGGCGTTTGCAAGGGTTTTCCTCAAAGATCCGAAGGTAGTTATTCTCGATGAACCATCCTCAAGACTTGACCCAGCAACGGAACAACGTATCGACAACGCTGTGCAGCGGTTATTGAGGGGACGCACCAGTATCATTATTGCGCATCGACTCGGAACGGTTCAACAGGTAGACGAAATTATGATTCTCGCCGATGGTGAGATTCGGGAGCATGGCGAACGAACGCGGCTCGTCCAAGATCCGGATTCGCTCTTCTCGCAACTACTAAAGACAGGATTGGAGGAGACGATCCAATGACAACTGGACAAGCGTCAATCCGCCTTATGCGTTACCGTCCGCTCCTCTTTCTCGGGACTATCCTTTTTCGGGGATTAGACGACTTAATGCCGTTTTTTGTCGGACTCATCATGCAGGCATTTTTTGATGTCCTCACAGGAGATGCGGCTGCGGGACTCAATCCATGGACCTTCGTCGTCCTCCTCGTCGTGGCGGAACTTGGCGATCGAAGTGTGCTCATCTCTTCAGCATTTGTATGGGCGCGCTGGCGCTATGCTATCACAACGCTTCTCCGAAAAAATTTGATGACAGCCATCATGAACATGTCGGCACCGCAAAGTGTGTCGAATGCCTCTGGCGAGGTGACGAATCGGTTGCGGGACGATGTTCAAGCGATCCTGAGTTATCTGGAACAGTATATTCACCTGTGGGGCAATTTCATCTTCGCGATATTGGCAATCATCTGGATGGCTCGAATTGATGTAACCGTAACTGTTATTGCAGTTATTCCATCAATCCTTATTATCACAGTCGTCAACGTATCAAGGCGATTTATTCAGCGGTATCGGACTGCGCAGCGTATCTCCACGGAACAGTCAACCAACTTCATTAATGAACTGTTCCAATCCATCTTGGCAGTGAAGGTTGCGCGGACAGAATCGAATGTCATTGATCATTATCAGAAACTGAACGATGCACGCCGCAAGACGACACTGGTGGATAACATGTTCAACCAACTCCTACGATCAATTAGTTTCAATATCAACATCCTCGCCACCGGCGTGATTCTGATTCTGAGTGCTGAACAGATGAATGCAGGCACATTTACCGTTGGAGATTTAGCACTTTTCATTATATACGTCGGTGAAGTCGCAAGCAGTGGATCGCTCATCGGTAGTATAATGGCACAGCACAAACGCGCAGAGGTTTCCTTCTCACGGATGGAACAGACGGTTGATGAGATGCCAGATGGGAAATTAGTCGAACACACACCGATATATTTGCGAGAGCATCAACCGCCGCTCGCTACTCCTCAACGGACCGAGGCGGATCGGCTGGATGAACTCACTATTACTGGACTCACTTATCGCTACGACAGTGACACAGCGGGGATTACTGACGTAGATTTGAAAATTTCAGCCGGTTCGTTCACGGTCGTTACGGGACAGATCGGTTCTGGTAAATCGACGCTGGTGCAAACGCTCTTGGGTGTTCTGCCGAAACAGGCGGGAGAGATTCGCTGGAATAGTGAAATCGTTGAGGATCCGAAGTCGTTTTTCGTCCCGCCTCGTTGCGCGTATACATCTCAAACCCCGAAACTCTTCAGCGAAAAACTGAGTGACAACATTCTTATGGGGTTGCCGTGGAATTGGGATGACCTAAATCGTGCAATTCGGCTCGGTGTGATGGAGAAAGACCTACCGACACTCGAGGATGGTCTCGATACTGTTGTTGGACCGCGTGGTGTCAAGTTGTCGGGTGGGCAAATGCAGCGGACAGCGGCGACACGCATGTTTATCCGAGAATCGGAATTACTCGTTTTTGACGATCTCTCGTCTGGGCTTGACGTAGATACAGAACAGACCTTGTGGGAACGCCTCTTTGAAACCAGACGCGCAACCTGCCTTGTCGTTTCTCACCGGAGACCTGCATTGCGTCGGGCAGATCAGATTGTTGTGCTGAAGGACGGTCGCGTTGAGGCTATCGGAACGTTGGATGAACTGCTCGCCTCCTCCGAGGAGATGCGGAAGTTGTGGTCAACGGATTGACCTGAATCAAATTAACACGTCGGACGGAAAACATTTCCCGTCTCACAGATAGTCCCAACTTCGCAACATTGGGCTTGCAAGCCATCCTAATCGAGGAAAACAACGTGAATTCAAATACAGTTCATACACTTAACACCGGCACGGAACTATTCGTTGATGACGCGCTGATTGCTTCTAAACACGGCGTGAAACGCACATTGCACCAGTGCGTAAAGCATGATGTCCCCGTACTTAAACCTGATCCTGATAATCCATGGGAGCACGGCGGACCAGATCAGTCCAGACGTGTGCACCTCTACGGCACTACGCTGTACGATGCCGCGTACGGAAAATATCGGATGTGGTACATGTGTCGCATGGGACCGCATTGGCGGTTTGAAGCGAACGTGATTCCAGGGCTTTATGTTCCACGTCCTGACCGCAACCCGTCAACATTCAAAGGACAGACTCACGATGCTTATGGACGGAAGTTCGTTGATAACGATCGCGGCGATCTTACATGTTATGCAGAGAGCGACGATGGATTGACGTGGACAAAACCGAATCTCGGTCTCTTTGAATTTAACGGAAACCCGAATAATAACATCGTGTGGGACCTACACGGTGCGTGCGTCTTCCGTGATGACGATGAATCGGATCCGCAGAAGCGGTATAAGATGATCGGTTTTTGCAGGCGGTATCGCAACATCTTCCTGCTTACGTCTCCCGACGGCATCCGATGGGATGATTTAGACTACTTGGAACCGGTTGCAGATCGGAACAACGAAGGCGCGTTCAATGTCATCTATGATAAAAAAACAGACCTATTCCGCGCGTATGCCCTAATACGTGGGAACGATAAAGATGCACGACGCATGATCGCATATACCGAAAGTCCACGCCTTGAGGGACAGTGGAAACCGCTCGAACCGATGTTCGGTGCAACCGATAAGGATGACCAAGTTGGTGTTCAGCGATACGGCGCGGATCGCGCTGAAATTCACAACATGTCAGGCTTCCTCTATCACAACATCTATATCGGTATCGCTGGTGTGTTGTATGTGACGGGACCCGGGGCGGCGGAACATGAAATCCCTATTGATGGACCGATTGATGCGCAACTCGTTTGTAGCAGAGACGGATTCAATTGGGACTATCCCGATTCAATTCGGACCCCGATTATTCCACGCGGCGAGAGCGGCACATTCGACACCGGTATGGTTATGGGGACCGCTATTGAACCGATCATCACCGACGATGAAATCCTCTGGTACTATACAGGAACAGAGCACACCCACGGTGCAATGATGAAGGATAGACACAAGGCAATTGGGCTTGCGAAATGGCGGTTAGACGGGTTTGTCTCTCTTGATGCCGATGCGGAGGGTGGTGTCGTTGAAACCGTGCCGATGCGGATTCCGGACGGAGGACTTGAAATCAATGCAGATGCAAGCGCGGGTCAGATCCGTGTCGAAGTGCTGACAACTGATGGACAGGTTCAATCCGGATTTTCGATTGACGACTGCGTTCCGTTGACAGAGGATAACATACGGCATTCGGTGCAATGGAAGTCGGCGACGTTAGCAAGCGCACAACAACCGCTAAGGCTCCGCTTTGTGCTGAACCGTGCAAAACTGTATGCGTTCCGAGTAGGTGTGAACGCCTGACCGCGACGTTCACACGTTGTATGATTGTATCAAAATCGGCTATTGTCCGAGCATAGCAGTAAGGGCAGACTTCACAGCTCCGCGCTTACTATAAGTCTCAGTATCCTCAGGGTTCAACTTGATGGCTTGCGTATAGTCTTCAATCGCCGTTTCATACAAACGCTGTGCTGCCTTAGTATTCCCGCGGGAGAATTCGGATTCACCAAGTCTAAATCGCATCAACCCTCGATTCTTGTAGGCATCAACACGTTCAGGGTCAATCTCAATGGCTCTACTGAAATCAGGTACTGCCCCTTCAAGGTCGTCAAGATTAAACTTCGCGGCACCGCGTAAGTTGTAGGCATCCGCATCCTCTGGGTCAATCTGGATGGCTTTATCACAATCGGCTATTGCCCCTTCGTAGTCACCAAGCGTGTATTTCGCTACTCCTCGTTCCCGGTAGACATCAAACTCTTCAGGGTTTAGTTGGATGGCTTTATCAAAATCGGCTATCGCTCCCTCATAGTCGCCAAGGGCATCCTTCGCATTCCCACGCTTGTAGTAGGTGTAGAGAGTCTCAGAGTTTAGTTGGATCGCTTTATCATAATAGGTTATCGCTTCGTGATAGTGATTGGCATTATGTTTAGCCTGTCCCTGAACATGGTAGGCATAGGCACGGATATGGTCTCGCTTATGCCACTCCATCAAAGACTCTGTTGGTTTCAACTGAGCGAGTAGTGTCTTAAGTGCACTTGATGGGATAGTGTAACTGTAATGCGCATCGCCAGCAGCATGAATCCCTACAACTTGTCCCTTATCGTTTAGTATAGGACTGCCACTACCTCCGCTATCAATATTAACTTTTATTCGGATCCACTTATCGCTATTTCGGGTGCTATGTATAGTTCCCCGAGCGACTTTGTATTTTTTGTTTGGGTATCCCATGGTAACAGTAGTTTCACCGCTTTGAATAACATTACTGTCCCCCAGAGCCAGTGGCGTGCCTTCACCAGCAAGTTTTAGGATGACGAGATCATTTCCCACATCAAACGCTGACACTCCCTCAACTTGCCAGATTGTTTCTTTGTCCTTTAGCGTGGCGAAAATGGGACCCGGTTGGGCAATGACATGGATATTTGTCACAATCTTGTCTTTGTCCACAAAGAAGCCGCTCCCCGTGTAAAAATTGCCAGTCCAAGACATTACACGGACTGTAGAATCTCTACCTTTTTGGGACTCCAAGTTCGCTGTCTGTGCATCAGCATTCTCTGGATTGTTCAGTTGGATGGCTTTATCATAATCAGTAATGCCCTCGTGGTACAACCTCTGTGCTTTCTCTGCATCACCATACTCGGATTCAATATCTCCAAGTTTACATTTCACCGTTGCCTGATTGTCATAAGCATCAGCATACTTTGGATTAATCTTGATGGCTTGTGTGCAGTCAGCAATTGCCGATTCATAGAAATCTTCTGTTTTCTCCGTATTTCCGCGGGTGGATTCTAATTTACCAAAGGCAGTCTTCGCAAGCCCTCGATTGTTGTAAGTATTAGCATCCTCTGGATTTACCTTGATGGATTGTGTATAGTCAACAATTGCCGACTCATAGAAATGCTGTGCTGCCTTAGTATTCCCGCGGGCAGCCTCGGATTTGCCAAGTCTGAACTTCATCAACCCCCGATTATTGTAGGCTAAGTCATCCTCTATATTTACCTTGATGGATTGCGTATAGTCAGCAATCGCTGATTCATAGAAGTCTTGTGTCTTTTCCACATTGCCGCGGGTGGATTCTAATTCACCGAGGGCAGTCTTCGCAAGCCCTCGATTGTTGTAAGTATTAGCATCCTCTGGATCTATCTTGATGGATTGCGTACAGTCAGTTATTGCCGATTCATACAAACTCTGTGCTTTCTTAGTATTTCCCCGCGCGGTTTCGGATTCGCCAAACTTGAACTTCACACCACCCCGATTATTGTAGACATCGGCATCCTCTGGATCAATCTGGATGGCTTTATCACAATCGGCTATCGCCGCTTCATAGTTGCCAAGAGCCGACTTCGCCGCGCCGCGCGAATTGTAGGGATTGGCATGCTCTGGATCAATTTGGATGGCTTTATCACAATTGGCTATCGCCGCTTCATATAAACGCTGTGCTGCCTTAGCATTCCCACGGGCAGTTTCGGATTCGCCAAATCTAAACTTCACACCACCCCGATTACTATAAGCATTGGCATGCTCAGCGTCAAGTTCAATGGCTTTATCAAGGTCAACTATCGCCTCAGCATAATCACCACGGCGAGCCTTTACACTCCCACGGACGTAGTAAGCATCAGCGTCCTCTGGATCCATTTTGATAACTTGTGTACAGGAGGCAATCCCGCTGTCATAGTCACCAAGGTAAGCTTGCGCTCTACCGCGCTCGTAGTGTGCGCGGAGATACTCAGGGTGGAGTTCAATCGCTTTATCAAGGTCAGTTATCGCTCCGGTATAATCTTTGAGGTCTAATTTTTTTTCACCTAAACTGTAGTACGCCGCAGCGCGGACATGTTTCCGCTGCTGCCACTCCGACAAAGGTTCTATTGGCATGGACTTTTCAAGCAGTGCCTCAAGCGTGCTTGAAGGAATCGCGTAACTGTAAGAACCAATATCATACGGCACGATAACACCGATGACTTGTCCCTTATTGTTAAGGACTGGACTGCCGTTGGTCTCTTTAGAAGTCGTTGTATTTATTCTGAGCCATTTAGTCCTCTTTCGGATGCTTTGTATACTGCTTTCCGTGACTTTGTATTCTCCATCGGGATAGCCCGGGATAGAAACAGACTCACCGATTTGAACCGCACCACTGTCTTCCAAAGGCAGTGGCATGCCTTCACCCGTGAGTTTAAGGATGACAAGGTTGTTTTCCACATCATAAGCGACAACACCTTCTATAGTCCAATTTTTCTCCTTATCGGGAGATTTTACATAAATGGGACCAGAGTGGGCAACGACATGACTGTTTGTTGCAATCTTGTCTGGACTAACGAAGAAACCTGTCCCCGATGCGTTCTCACTTTCAATTCGGACTATAGAATCTCTTATTTTTTCGAGTGTTAAGGCATCTATCAGCGCGACCGGCTTTTCAGAAACCAGCTGCTGCGGTGTCCTCGCACACGAGAGGAGAAGACCTAATGTTAGCAAAACCAGTAAAGATTTGCTGTTTTGTTTCATGAATGGATACCTCTAACCTTACTACCTATAACGCAAGTTACCACCTAAAAAATTGTAAGTATTCAATTACATTTTGTATTTGAAACTCACGGATGTATTCAACAATACAGATATCGCCCCGCTGGGGCTAATAGATTAGTTGTGCGTACGTTCTACACAGATGTCGCCCCGCTGGGGCTAAGTGCGTTGTGGATAATGTGCTTCTACACAGATGTCGCCCCGCTGGGGCTTAGCCGTCCGTGGATAAATGCCTTTCTACATAGATGTCGCCCCGCTGGGGCTCTTAGCAAATGAAACCACTATGATTTACCTACAAGTAGTAGATACCCCGAAAATTATCAACATGCTACGAAGATAATAGCCTTTATTTCAAATAGCAACTTGGGTTACCTATAATCATTTTCCAACGTCGGGCTTTAGTGCTTTAGCCTTTTGAAAATCTGCTTTTGCGGCTTCTTTTTGCCCAAGTGTTTCTTTCGCTCGTCCGCGATCGTAGTAGATTTCGATATATTCGGGGTTAATCCGGATAGCTGCATCAAAGTCCTTTATTGCGCCTTCAGCGTTACCAAGCGCAGCTTTGGCAACACCGCGATTCCCGTAGGCAGCAGCATTCTCTGGGTCCAATCGTATTGCTTGGGTGCAGTCTCGAACGGCTGCCCTATATAATTCCTGCGCACCCGCCATGTCTCCGTGATCGGCTTTCGTTTTACCGAGGTGAAACTGCACATATCCCCGATTGATATATGGATCGGCATAAACTGGGTTTAACTTGATAGCTTGGGTGCAGTCATGAATCGCCGATGCATACAATTTCTGTACACTGGCGATGTCCTCATGAGCCGCTTTAGATTTACCAAGGGTAGCCTTTGCAATTCCGCGATTGTTATACGGATCTGCAAGTTCTGGATTTAGTTCGATAACTTGCGTCCAATCTTGGATTGCGCCTTGATAATACCGTTGTCCTTTCGCTATATCTCCTCGATTTGCTTTGGATTGACCGAGTCGGAACTTTCCACCTGCGCGATTGTGATATGCAT
>JAKZUG010000163.1:0-5423 GCA_047516705.1 Candidatus Poribacteria bacterium
GAATTAATTTGTATCATTTTTTGTTTTTTGTTAGTAATAATGCCGGTGATGTATTTGTGAAGTTCTGGCTTGTGCTGTTTTGGGATAAGTGCATGTCTATTTTTCACGGAAAACACAATATGTACATAGAGTTGAGTATAAGTATTTGCCATACGGTTTTATATATCACCAGCATTTCTATATCTATAGGGGTAAGCTGCCACTTTTTTATTGACATAGCACTCCGCTGGAGTGCGGTTTTTGTATGTGCACTTTCCTTAACGATAATTGAACAGAGATGCGATCAGAGCGGTATGAGGGACCCCTATCTCATCATCAATTTACCGAAAACCCTCTAGATTTAAGTGTTCATCTGTGTTAAAGTTCTTGTTTCCGATTACGTAGCAAGACTTTAACTTCTGATATCCTCTAATTTTACAAAGGAGACCTCTCACATGAAAAGCAAAAGCTTGATTTTCGGCTTCACGTTTGTGCTGTTGGGTGCTATGATTTTGTCTATGGTGTATGTTCATGGTGCTATTTCGCATTGGGACGTAAAAAAGACAGCGATTGTTACAGAGACGTGTTGGCTTATCGGCTATCCCTCTCGCACAAAATGCAAGGTGGCACAGTTTAAAGAAGTTGTGCTTGAGGAGACAAACGCGCACCACATGGCACTTTTAGGTCCAAACAACGAGCTTGTCATAATTCACTTGCCCGGTCATGCGGGTCACGCGCAAGTGCCGCAGCCGAGAAAGCACAAGCAGCGCACAAAAATTGTCTACGATAATTGCGGTGAGTGTAATTAACTAAATATGGTAGGGATTGGTGTTCTGCACTAGTCCCTTACCTATCCCTTATGGCATGATAGGAGAGTGACAATGAAAGCGATAGTCTTGATATGCGTATTTTTGGCATTGCTGGTGGGGTTTTGCGTGTATATTGAAGTAAGCACGGAAAAATTTGTTGACAGCCTGCCCGTAGCTCCTACAAGTAAAAATAAACCACAATCAGCACAACCGCACCAGGGTGCGTCAGAAGTTGCTAAGCCTGTGTTAGTGTCGGAGTCGGTATCTAAAAAAAACGAACAGGACACGCCGGCGGATAACGAAGATACATCAGTGCTACCTGCTTGGTGGGACGACGAGGAATCAGATTTGCACAAGAAAAGTAGCGATCCGTTCTCTGATTTTATCGCAGAACAAGACGCAAAGGAACGTGGCACTTTGATTGTTGAGGGTATGGCGGGGGAGGAATTGTGGAATGCAGAATTGAACCAAATGATAGAACAGTTTGGCGATATACCAGAAGTTCACAAGATTATGAAGTATACACGAATGTTCGCTCACGATTTACCTTACCCTCTTGAAAATCAGATTGAATTTCAGGAGGCACTTAATGAGATTTACCCGTCCGAGACAAACAGGCGGACGTTGGCTTTTTTGAAGTGGCAGTATCCCCGTGGTAACTCGCCAGAGGATTTAGGCGAGATTACGGACGCTGATATTGCGGAGCTACGTTCTATGGGTATCAGCGTAAAGCAAGAATTGACGGAAACAGGATTCCGCACGACTATATCAACAGAGTAGGGATTCCGGTGCGGTTGCAAACCACACCATAGGTATCAATTTTAGAAAAAACGCATCATAGCATCGTAGGTGTTTTTGCTTGGATGTTTCCCTTAGGTAAAGCGGAACTGAGAAAAGCGACACGGACAACCCATGCGCATTTCAGCACCCTAAACCGTCATATCAATCAAGGAGATAGCGAAACCCAACGGAGACCTACCGCCATGTTTCCAGAGATTTTAGGATTTTCAGGCTGGTAGACTTGCCTTCCGCGCCGACTATCAGTTATCTTCACCTTCAGAGGTATGTTCAAGCTGCGCGAGTCGTTTGTCTAAAGCCTGTTGCTGCTGCCCCAAGCGTAACACATATAGCATAAAGACTAACCATATTACAATATAGGCAGCGGCGAGGTATTTGAGACGGATTCTTTGCCCTTTTTCGAGTATCGTAATAGAATTTTTCACTGCCTGCTCCAGAACTTCTTCATCCACTGGAACCTCAGATTTTGAGATCGCCTCCGAAACAGCCGCTGAAACCTTCTCAGGTGTTATATCAACTGGCACTTGGGTTGCGAAGATGAATAACGCCAGAACCACCACAAAACTTGCTAAAACCCATATTCTCATCCAGATGTCTCCTCAAGGTATTTCTGTTGTAATATCTCATAGCGGGCTTCCGTCTTTTTCATTCGATATCGGATGATTAGCAAGAATATAAAGAGCATAATAAGTGCGAGCAGTGCTATCATCCATGTATACCGCATTGTTGCCTCAAGTTTCCATTTTGTCCCACGGTCTGGATGTAATCCACCTTGCCAGATATCTACGGCGTAATAGACAATCGGGACATCCAGATAGGCGATAATTCCGAGTACTGCGGAATAGATTCGGCGTTTGTCGCCTTCTAAAGCGGAGCGGAGGATAAAATAACCGACGTACATGAGCCAGAGTACCAACGTGCTTGTGAGGCGAGGCTCCCAATTCCACCATGTGTTCCAGGCGTACCGCGCCCAGATCGGACCCGACAGCAACGCGACTGTGCAAAAGATAACACCGAGTTCTGCCGCCGCGACAGCCAGCAGATCATCGTTCGGTTTGCGTTGGATGAGGTACTTGAGACTAAAGACACAGTTGACACCAAATGCCACAAAAACGGTTAGTGCCGCCGAGACGTGGTAATAGAAGATTTTTTGTACTTCGAGCATCGTACCTTCAGTGCGAGCGTAACCGAAGATAAGATAGAGCGAGATGAAGATGAGGATTGCGGTGATAACACCTACTATTTTTGTACTTAGATTTCCCACAATGCGCTCCCCGTTAGAATTTCAGGTCCATCGGAAAGGATCGCCACTGTATGTTCAAAGAGGGCAGACAAGGAACCATCCGCAGTTGTAATCGTCCATCCGTCTGGCAATATCTGTACATCGGGTAGCCCGACGTTCACCATAGTTTCAATAGCGAGTACCATTCCGGGTTTGAGGCGTAACCCGCGTCCCGCAACCCCCATACAGGGTACCTCCGGTGCTTCATGGAGGTTTCGTCCGATGCCGTGCCCAGCAAAACTCTGGAGTACCGAGAACCCTTGCGATTCTGCGCCATCCTGTAATTTGGAAGAGATGTCACCGATACGGTTCCCCGGTTTCGCTTCGGCGATCGCATCATAGAGCGAACTTCGCGTCACGTTAAGCAACCGTTCCGCTAATACGGAGATGTCTCCAACAGGGAAAGTGTATGCGTTATCGCCGTGATAGCCGTCAATGCTGACCGCCGTGTCAATCCCGATGATGTCGCCATCTTTCAGCACCTGACTTTCGTCTGGAATCCCGTGGATGACGACATCGTTAATTGAGGTACATATCGTGGCAGGATAGGGTCGGTGTTCCGGTAGTTGATAGCCTAAGAAGGAAGATGTGGCATTAACTTCGGCAATCGTATCACGTGAGATGCGTTCCAAGTCAGCGGTTGATACACCGGGGGCAATTGCATCTCCAATGTGCTTAAGGACAGTCGCAGCTGCTTTGCCGCTCTGCTTCATCTTCTCAATTTCGAGCTTGTTTTTGATCCTAAGTTTATCCATCAGACTATCTGTCCAATCAAGGTATGCGCTGTGGTGCTGTGAATGCGAACGTTGACAACTTCACCGATTTCACTATCCGCTTTGGGAAATACTGTCGTTTTGAAACTGTCTGTTTTCCCGTAATATTTATCCGTTTCGCGACGCGATTCGCCTTCCACAAGCACAGCGACAGTATCACCGACTGCAGCAGTATTGATTTCCGCAGAAATTTGTTCTTGAAGTTCAATAATCTGTTTGAGGCGTTCTCCTTTTTCAGCCTCTGGTACATCATCAGGCAGTGCTTTGTGTGCGAGTGTCCCTTCACGTTCGGAATACTTGAACATGAATGCCGAATCGTATCGGATGTCCGCCATCATCTGATAGGTCTGCATAAATTCTGCTTCGGTTTCGCCACAGAAACCGACAATAACATCGGTGGAGAGGGCAATGTTTGGGATGCGTTCTCGGAGTTTCGAGACGAGATCACGATATTCTTCGGCGGTGTAGGTACGACGCATCCGTTCAAGCACTGGCGTTGAGCCAGACTGTAGCGGGAGGTGTAAATGTTTACAGACGGTTGGAGAACTTGCCATCGCGTCAATCATACTCTCCGTCGCGTCAGCCGGGTGTGGCGAGGTAAAGCGGACGCGTTCTAACCCGTTCACTTCACCGACAGCATAGAGAAGTTCCCCAAAATCGGAGCCGTTGTCGCGATAGGAGTTAACGGTCTGACCGAGCAGAACGACCTCTTTGAATCCTTGGTCTACCAATTTTTCGACATCTTCAACGAGGAGTTTCAACGGTAGACTCCGCTCTCTACCACGGACGAAGGGAACGATGCAGAAGGTGCACATCTTATCGCAGCCTCGCTGAATCGTGAGCCATGCCCGAATCCCCTCTTTTCGGATGGGTGCGATGTCGGCGTAATCCTCGCTTTTGTCCAAGCGTAATCCGAGGAACGGATCTCGATCTTTCAGGGAGACGTGTGCTTCCACGCCGCTTGTCAAAGAATCAAGTGCAACGGGTAAATTCCGATATGCATCCGGTCCCATCACGAGATCAACGTAGGGAGCTGCGTCCAAAAGTCGGTCGCGGAGGTGTTGCGCCATACAACCGCAGACCCCGATAATGAGTTCTGGCTGCCGACGTTTGCGGTGGTTGAGATGTTTGAGCCGATTAATGACCTTCGTTTCCGCGTTTTCCCGTATCGCGCAGGTATTGACGAGGACCACATCTGCGTCGTCAATATGCGCCACAGTCTGGTGTCCACTTTGTGTCAAGATGCCTGCCATCAGTTCGCTGTCACTAACGTTCATCTGGCATCCATAAGTTTCGATGTAGATCCGGCGAGCGTGTGCCTGCTGCGGCACGTCAGTAGATGTTCCGCCTTGCGGTTTTTGCGGTGGCAGTTGTGGGGTTTCTACTTGCTCACCTTGATTATAGAGTGGGAAAAGCGTTTCGTTTTTCATAATCTTATATGTTCGTGTAATCTTGGTGGTATCCCCATACGTCCACAGTGAAGAGATCCCCAGCATAAGCAAGGACACGATATTTTAACGTGTGCGTCGTCCCGGTGTTTACCACAAATGGTGCTGCCTGTGCGAAAAGGTATCCAAACGACGCGTCCTCAGCAAAGAACGTTGTCTCGCTGTTTTCTGGATGCGGGAAGATAGCGACACCGAGTGCCGCATGCTCAGCAGTTGTGAGTCCGCAGAGCGTTCCCCACGCCGATATTTTTCCACTCAATTCTAACTTACCTATCCGTGTGTCTGCGTTTACAGCCTTGCGGTGTTCCATCTCGACGGCGAGGCAACCGAGGCC
>JAKZUG010000164.1:0-10412 GCA_047516705.1 Candidatus Poribacteria bacterium
GGCCTAAAGCCTCTGCGACTTGATTCGGGTTGTAAAGTCCAAAGAGAGGCCCCGTTGAAAGTAAAAGCAAGGTTTCGCAGAGTTCGGGCGTCATATCCCGAGAGTTCGCATACAAAGCGGATTGAAAAAACGCCGCTGATGTGATAACATGTTCTCGCATGAGATGTCCTCCTGAAAAGTGTAGTTAACTCTTAGGATGACATCTCATGCGCTAAAAATCAAGAAACTTTTTGAAAACAAAACGCATTTTCATAACACGACACGCTCTTAGACAACGCCGTTAGTAGAGTAACCATAACTCTGATAAATGTCAGTTAAGTATATGTTATTCGGTTATGTGGGAGGTAGATTGATGATAGTCGAGCTGCTTCGGAAAAGCATTCATTTATCAGGACTCGTCCTACCGGTTATCTATCTCTTCTTGGATAAACCGACGATGTTGGTTTTAATGGGGATACTGACTGGACTTGCGCTTGCCGTGGAATTGGTGAAATGGTGCTCTCCACATTTCGGGGAGTTTTTTTCCCAAATTTTCAAACCGCTCCTCCGTAGGCATGAACGCAAAGGCGCAATGACAGGCGCGACCTACTATCTAATTAGTGCGTTCCTGTGTATTTTCTTATTTGCTAAGACACTGGCTATTGTCTGTATCTTTTTTATGATATTAGGGGATATGGCAGCCGCACTCGTCGGCAAAAAGTGGGGTAGGACGAAACTTCTCGGCAAAAAGAGTTTAGAGGGGAGTGCCGCGTGTTTCATTGTTTGCACCGCAATCGCTTTGGTTAAATTAAACCCTGTTATAGCAATCGTCGGTGCCTTGGTCGCTACAATTGTGGAACTCATTCCGTTCCCAATCGATGATAACCTCACGGTGCCGCTCATTTCGGGGGCAGTGATGCACTTTCTAATGCTTCTAATGCATAGTACGCTCAACTTTTAAATTGTATGGCTCATATTAAACTTGAGAACGTCGTAAAACGCTACGGTGATGTTGTCGCTGTCAAAGATTTTAACCTTGAAGTTGCGGACAAAGAGTTCGTCGTTTTTCTCGGTCCCTCCGGCTGTGGTAAAACGACAACGCTCCGCCTCATCGCAGGCTTGGAAAGTCCTGAAGAAGGCAACATCTTCATCGATGGGCAACGGGTCAACGATCTTTCGCCTGCTGACCGTGACATCGCTTTTGTCTTTCAATTCTACGCGCTCTACCCACATCTGAATGTCTACGATAACATCGCTTTTCCACTCAAAGCGGTGAATGTTTCAAAACCGGAGATTGACACCCAAGTCAAGCGTGTTGCGGAAACCCTACAAATATCCGATATGTTAAATAGGAAACCGAGTGTTCTCAGCGGTGGTGAGATGCAACGCGTCGCGCTCGGGCGCGCGATGGTCCGCCAACCCAAGGTTTACCTACTTGATGAACCTATGGCGAATTTAGACGCAAAGATGCGCGTTGACACACGCGCCGAAATTAAACGACTCCAACATGAAATCGGTGCGACTACCATCTTTGTGACGCATGACCAGGTTGAAGCGATGTCCCTTGCAGACAGAATCGCTGTGATCCACCAAGGCATCCTACAACAGATCGGTACCCCGCATGAGATTTACAACAAGCCGCGGAGCCTCTTCGTTGCTGGGTTTATGGGCATGCCTACCATGAACCTCCTTGACGCGGAACTCACGCTCAAGGAAGGCGAATCCGTGCTACATCTCAGTCATACCGATGTTCATCTTCGACTCTCTCCAGAACGGCAGACAACTATCACTTCAGGCGCGCAAGAAAACGGTTTGGTGTTTGGCATTCGTCCTGAGCATATTGCAGCAGTTAATCAACCAAGTGAACAAAAGATCCCTGCGCATGTGCATCTCATTGAACTGCTTGGTGCCGTAAATATTCTTGACATCCGTCTCGGCACGCATTCGGAGACGCAGGCCCCTATCTTACTTCGGGTTAGAACACATCCGACATTTCAGGTCGCAGTAGGCGATACTATTTGGTTAGGTTTTGATGAAACGGAAATGCATCTCTTCAACCGGGAGACAGAACAAGCAGTCTGGTAATTCCACTGGAAAAATCAGTGGTTTATACCTAATGCGTTGTCAACTTTCAAATTAAAGGTAAACCCAGTTCGTAGTAGGGAAACCATTCATTGCCCGTTGTTGACCTTTGGACGTGCGATAATGCACTTCGCATTTGGGCAAGTACGCCGCAAAATCGCACTACTACGAACTTACCCTCAAATTCAAGCGTGACAAAGCACTAATGCTTCATCCAGTTTCAAATTATGGGTGGATGCTTCGCTTGTAGTAGGGAAACCATTCATTGCCCGTTTTTATTCTGTTTTAGGGTAACCAAACCCGGTAGGTGCGGTTTTGCGGCGTACTCATAGGTGTCAATTTAGGGGTTTTTGACAGCGTTTTAGCAATTACAAATATAAACATGCCGCCCTTACAGGGAAACCTGACTTTTTGCTCGAAAACGCTGCTATAAACATGCTGAAGAAATACCCAAGCAAATAAACCCTACGGGACTCAAGAGGGGTTTTGGAGTATACACAGTTTGTGGATAGAACCCGGCGCGGTTGCAAACCGCGCCTACCGGGTCTGGGACTGAGGCTGTCCTTTTTTCTTAAATTGACGCTTATGGTGCGGTTTTGCGGCGTACGCGCCCAAATGCAATCTGCATTCCTAACCTCGCCAATGTATAGGTAATTGTGGGCTTTACTATAAACAAAAAGGAGGATAAAATAAATGGAAGACGGCAAGATGAAAATACCGTGTCGTTTAGCAGCGTTCGACTTGGATGGAACATTACTCAGTAGTGATCATACGTTATCACCAAAAAACCGCGAGGCACTTCAGGCACTCGCGGCGAACGATATTCTCGTGGTATTAGTATCTGGGAGGATGCACCGTTCTATCCAACCTTTTAGCGATCAGATTGGGCTCGAAAATCCGATTATCTCTTACAACGGGGGCATGGTACGCCATGCCACAACCGCCGAGGTATATCATCACATGCCTGTTCCAGCAGATGATGCGGTAGCGATTGTCAATGACTGTGCCGAACAGGGATTACATCTCAATTTCTGTCTGAACGACGAACTCTATGTCGCCGAACGGAACGCTTGGAGCGACCTTTATGAAGCACGAACAGGGGTTCCGGCTACGCCTATCGGAGACCTACACGAGTTAGCAGGCGAAACGCCAACGAAGCTGCTGATTATCCATACGCCTGAAAAGTTGCAACCACTCTTAAGGAGTTTTCAAACCAATTATGCGGAGAAGCTTTATGTTACGCAGACCCAAGCAGAATATATAGAATTTATGAATCCAGAGGTTACTAAGGGACGCGCACTGACAGCACTCGCCAACCGGTTCAACATCCCGATGGATACGGTTGTTGCTTTTGGCGATAGTTATAACGATGAGAGTCTACTCAAAACAGCAGGTTTCGGAATAGCCATGGAAAACGCAGTTCCGCCGATCCGTGCTTGTGCCGACTTCATCACGACGACAAATGACGATAACGGGGTAGCAAAAGCGATTTGGGAATTGATTCTCTGACTTAGGAAACCCATATTGCCCGTGGATATGATTTCAAGGCACATAAATCTTTCGCTCACCGATTATTGTCTCCTGTTCGTTTCGTGGAACTTCGTATAAGGAAAATCTGCGACAAGGATGTAGGAATTCCCCTCCTGTTTCAAGTCCATCTTCACAGAGCTGGCTGAAAATTTGAAGTACTTTGCCAGGACCTCTGCTAATTCATGATGTAACCTTGTCATAACCCGGTCATCAACGTCGAACCTGTCTTGTGTGATGACCAGTTTCAGGCGCTGTTTAGCAATACTGCTTGATTTCGATTTGCGCCCGAATAATTGTTTTATGCTGATATTCATCAGAAAACTCCTTATCTCTTTCTCGTGAACCAGTTTAGGATATTATTGAATAAGCCTGTCTGCTCAAAATCATGAATCGGGATTCGTTGTCCAGTCAGTCGTCGTGCAATACGCATATACGCCTGAGCCCCGGGAGAAGCGTCTTCATATACAAGCGGAATACCTCGGTTTGTAGAGGAGATTACCGCGCTGTCTTCTGGAACAACACCGATGAGGTCAATATTAAGGATATCCAATACGTCGGTTTGGTCCATCATACTTCCATTGCCTATAAGTTGTGGAGAGACGCGATTTAAGACGAGGTTGATCGGTTCAATTCTTGCGTTTTGCAACAATCCGATAATCCTGTCAGCATCCCGAATAGCAGAGACATCTGGTGTTGTAACAACGATGGCTTCGTCTGCGCCGGCGGAGGCATTGCTGAAACCGCGTTCAATACCAGCGGGCGAGTCAACCAGAACGAAATCGTGTGTGGTCCGGAGCTTGTCACAGATTGCTTTCATCTGTTCTGGCATTATATCGTCTTTGTTATTTTTCTGTGATGCTGCGAGCAGCATGAGCCCGTCAACACGCCGATCTCTAACCAGTGCTTTACTAAGTTCACACTGTTTTTCGATGACATCCATTGAGGTATAAACAATCCGGCTCTCAAGCCCCATGACGATATCGAGATTCCGAAGCCCGATATCTGCATCAACAACTGCGACGGTTTTACCGAGGAGGGCAAGTGCTGTCCCTAAATTGGCTGTAGAGGTTGTTTTTCCGACACCACCTTTTCCTGATGTCACTACGATTACTTTTCCCATAACCGGAGCCTCCTTTGCTAAAACTTAACAAATTTTTCTACAATAATCACATCATCTGCCCCGATGCGCGCAATCTCTGGGTAACCTCGGGGTTTCTGACTCACGAGTGGACGGTTTACATAGTTTCCTATCTGAAGTTGTAACGGCGCAAAATCCATCGCGACAATCACAGCGGATAACCTACCATTCATTCCGGCATAAGCACTGCCACGCAGCGTGCCGAGCACTACGATGTCCCCGCCGGCTTTTACTTCACTACCTGAGTTGACATCGCCATAAATAATAAGACTCCCTTGTGGAAATTCCTCTGTTTGCCCAGAACGAATTGTGTACGGTGCGATCCGAGAGGGTTCACTATCCCGATGGTTCCGGATATCCGACGCATGTGATATCACATGCGTCGTTGGCGCGGCAGCAATCGGTGGTGTGACCGGTTCATCAGCGACTTCGATACCACGCACTGTGAGATCATAGGTTTCCTTGAGTGTCGAGCTTAGGAGCGCGATATCCTCCTCTTTCAAGGTTGGAGACTTAAGATCAATTTGCACCGATGCCCCGGCTAACGATCGATTCATGCGCGATATTTCCTGCTGAATCGCAGCTTCGACTTCCGTTATAGATAGGTGGGGCCTGATGATCAGGTGTAAACCATCCTTATACGCTCTGAGTACCACAGTAGAATTTACCATTTTGCTATTAATTCTCAACTTCAATATTACTTAGGATTTCCTTCGGAGGCGAGATTTTCGTTGCTGTTTTCCGTTGGTATTAAGCCCTTTCCAACTGCGCTAAAACGTAAGGACCTTCAGGAATCACAGCAATTTGAACATCTTCCCCATAGTGGGTTAAGAGTTCTTCAATGCCTTCCTGCGCGCTTTTCAATGGATGCACGAATAGTTTTGCGCGTTGGTGGTAAGGGATGCCATCGGTATAGAAATAAATATCTGCCTTCCGGGCAACCTTGGCTAATTCTTCAAGTTGCCACTGATCGATAACAAAGTTCGCGGGGTTGTAAAGTCCTTGCACAAACGCGGTTAAATCATCAGTCTTGAAAATTAGGTCAGTAAACGGTTTGCTGCCGATCCCCTCGCTGCATGCCGCAACAAGCAAGATACTACCGCCCTGCCTCACTATTTCAACAGCCGTAAGCAAGCCTTTGATTGCTTGGTAAAAGGTTGTGTCCAGCGGGTAGCCAGCACTGGAGACGACGACTGCATCCGCTGGCGCAGGTAGTGTAACCTTTGCCTGTTTTTCCACAAATTGTGCGCCGACACGATGAGATTCAACCATATCGCCAGCGAACACACCGGTGATTTGTCGTTGCTTGTCGATTGCAACGTTCAGGTTAAAATCAACGCCAGCCATCAGAGCGATTTTCGTCGCTTCTATGTGAAACGGATTTCCCTCTAAGATACCAACTGCCGATTTCGGATGTTCCATGAGCTCGGGCCCGTGCATCACCTTCATTGTCTCAACAGAGGCAATCCCAGGACAGATTGCCTTCCTGCCGCCAGAATATCCAGCCATCAGGTGCGGTTCAATCAATCCCGTCGTGATCTTCAGGTCCGATTCGAGGTAGGTTTTATCAATGTGAACGGGTGTGCCGTTTTGCGTTTTGCCTAAATATTCGTGGTGCTCTGGTTTCTGCGAAAAATGGTTGACGATACGGTATGTATCCATGATGTCGCGTCCAACCATCTGTTCCAGCTCTTCGCCTTCACTCGGACGATGGATACCGGTCGCTATCAGGATAGTGGTTTTCTCGCGTGGGATGCCTGCTCGTTCGAGCGTTTCCAACATTGGCGGGAGGATTACCTTATTCGGTACAGGACGGGTCACATCGGAGATCACAATACATGCAGACTCACGACCCTTGGCAAGCTCAGCCAAAGGAGACGAAGCAATCGGTTGCGCAATCGCCTCTCGAACCGCGCCATCTTCATCCGACAGCGGAACACTTTCCGAGATTTCAAGAACGCCGGCAACGTTCTTATCAGGAATTTTGATCGGTAAGGTACCGGTTCCATATCTCATTTCCACTATCATGTCGATGTTATCCTTTCAACTTAACTCCATAAAAGCAAAAATTAGCGCGTTACTGTGCTAAAATACCATCCCCTTACACAATTGTACTGTTTTTTAAGAAAAAATGCAAATTTATTTTACTTAAAGCCCACATTTAGCGGCATTTTTTCGTTTCTTCGGAGATCAATTCTAATCTGTCGGAACATTTCGTGTGTGCTAAAGGTGCTATTTTTGCGTGTCAGAGACATAAATTGTAGTGCCAATTAACAGTTTATACGGGTGTGTAAATATTTTGTCAAGCGTTAGAGTCAAGATTCGTAATTCAGACACTTGACTTTTTGGGTTCAGTGTGTTAGAATCTTTTACGAGAACTTGCCTATCTATCCGCACAAGCTACGAGCAAAATCTAAACACGGAACGGAGAACAAACAGCTATGAAACGCATTGAAGTTACCACCAAACCGAACGGCGCGGGACGCAATTGGTTAGAAATTGGTCATTTTGAAACAGACACACTTGATCGCAAACAGTGGGTTAAAAAGAACGTACCGCATCAAGATTCAAAACTAACCATAGATAGACAGTACTCCGCCCGCGGTGAAACTATTGATTGGATCATCATTATCTCGGAGAATTATCCTTTCACGCTTGTCAAAGTTACCTACGATCGACTCAACCCGAAAGCACTTGAGGTGCTCTGGTCTCCAGATGGAGTGCCCGAATCCGAAAATGCCCGTGAAGACAAGATTAAACGCGTTTTTGAACTCGCTGCTGGCAATGACGAATTGACGAATCTGCTCAAGGAGCTCCTTTCAGATTGATGTTTCGCGCGCTTAGAAAGCCTGGAGAAACCCCTTAGTGAACCCCTACAAACTGCGCTTACCAGCCATAACGTTCCGGTCCCCACGGTTTAGTAATTAATTCCTGTTTCGCCATCACCATAGTTTTGCTCGGTACATCGTCGTATAAAATAACCCCCGGTCCAACAACACTATAAGACCCGATGCGCCTCCCCGGCATAATCATCGCATTCACCCCGGTACGGCAATAGTCACCCATGTAGGTCGCATTCGCGCCGTAGGACGGAACTTCGTAACGTCCTTCTACCTGTATTGGCGTGTCCTTATCATCGAATCGAAGTGTTCCACACACCGTCGCTGCACCAATATCGGTCGCGCATCCGAAAACGCCTGACATTTCACAATAGTGGTACAGATATACCTTATCGAATAGGACACCTGCCATCTCGGCACCGTGCCCAATGATACACCGATTTCCGATTGCACTACTGCCGACATCGCAATAATCGCTGATTCTACACTGGTCTCCGACGAAGATATTTCCGTGTAAAATCGCGCCGTTTGTGATATTGTTATTTGCGCCTGCGATAAGGGTACCTTTGACGACGACGCGGGGTCCGATCACGGAGTTTTTTCCCAACACAACGTGTCCGTTGATTTCAGCAGCATCCGAGATTTTCGCACCTGCCGCGATATGGTCTTCTGTGACCTGTGTTGCGAGATAATCAACGAACCGCCTGTTCGCTTCCAGCACGTGCCACGGCTTATCGACATCGACAAAGAAGTCCTCTGTCTGAACCGCCAATACGGTCCTTCCGTCGTCCACCATCAGCTGTAAAGATTGCGCGATTTCGGATTCAGGCGGCGGCATGCCTCCTACGGGGACCCGTGTAACGATGCCGGGGTTCCTTAAGAGATAGGTTGTCGCGCTACTCTTAAAAGCGTATACGCCACAAAGCCGATGTGAACCGCCGCGCGGGTGTCCCTCAATACCGTTAAGTTTTAAGACACTCCTGTTTTCGACATCCTCTGTCCCGATACCCGCGCAAAGCCAATTGCTTGCGTCTTCATTACCGAGCGGTTGCACGAGTGCTGCGGCTTCTACGTTGTATGATCGGAATTCTTGAATGAAGTTACGGAGATTATCGGCAGTGGTTACAGTATCACCGTAAACTACAAGATAAGGCTGATTTTCAAGGTGTTCTGATGCTGACAGTACGGCACTTACCGTGCCGTCAAGGGAGTGTTGTGTGACGAAAACAGTGTTGGATATATCGGCAAGTGCACCGCGGACCTGTTGCGCGTGATGTCCCACCACGACAATAATTCGCTGACATCCTGCATCAAGCAAATTTTCCACGACGCGGCGAACGATCGGCTTATTGGCGACGGGGATTGTGCATTTCTGTCGAAATTCACCATAGGGCCATACCTTGCGTCCTAATCCTGCGGCGAGAACAATAGCGGTATCCATATTAAAGTATCCCTAATTTCCTCCATGCTATGTGCTGGTTCGTAAATTCTGCCAAAAATGTTACATCTGGATAAGGCGTGTCCAATTGTTTCTGGTATGGAACAACACCAATCACGGGGATGCCTGTCAATTTTTCGATTTCGACTGGATTTGTTGCTTCAGCGAGTCCGGCGCGCTCTGGATGTAGTCCATTGAGCACAATACCAGCAATTTGGGTGTTGAACTGTTGCGCGAATGCGACGGTTAAGAGTGTGTGGTTTAGCGTTCCTAAACCAGCGGTGGCGACAATGAGTATGGGTAACTCTAACTGCTTAATGAGTTGGACAACGAGAAAATCGTCTCGGATTGGCACTGCGATCCCACCGACACCCTCCACTATCACAAAATCGTATTTCTGTTGGAGTTCAGCGAAAGCAGTCTCAATGCAGGATAGGTCTATTTCTCTGCCTTCTATCCTCGCTGCAACGGACGGTGCTAAGGGATGCCGGAGATAGATAGGGTTAATCAGCGAAAGCTCATCGTCAACTTGCGCAGCATGCTTGAGAAACCGTGCATCGGCAGTATCGCCGGTGCTAATCGGTTTCATCACGCCTACGTTTATCCCTGCCTGTTTGAGGGAGGCAGCGAGACCGCCAGCGATCACAGTTTTCCCAATTTCTGTCCCTGTTCCTGTAATAAAGATACCTTGTGCCATGTTAATTCTCATTATACACAAAGAAAGGTTTTTCGTCAAGGAGTTACCGTCATTTAGTTCTCCAATAAAAGTGAATGCTAAATTGCGACATACCCCTGTAGGAGCGATCTCCGAATCGCGACTTCTTCGACTGAATGCCTCTGCCTGTAGGAGCGATCTCCGAATCGCGACTGCTCCGATAAAATTGGCGAAAAAACCGAAAACTGAATGGCTCTGTCAAGGAGTTCGGTTTTCAGGGCAGAGCTATTCAGTTTTCAGTTGCCGGTTGTTAGCATCAAGGTTTACAGTATTATAGTAAAGCCCAAAAACATCTGAACACAATACGGTTTGGTACTTCACCGCCGCTGGCGAGGTTTCCTAACCTCGCCAATTCCTTAGTGTCCATTTAATTGTAGGCTTTACTATAAAGTCAGGACTTACGCAAATTTAGCACACTGGGCGATATTTTTTGATTTTTAACCCCCTAAATCCCCCTTATCAGGGGGACTTGCGAAGCAACTGCGTAAGTCCTAAAAGTAAAGGAAGGTATCTTCGCAGTATTTGGACAATTGTGACGTTATAAACGTCACAGTGACGTGCAGATACCAAGTGACACGGGGAATGTGACGTGTTTTTCGTTTTTTTTCGCGCTAAGGCTTATCCACTATATTTGATTTTTGCTGGGTGTTTTATCCACTGTCTTGAAATATACTAAGCTTTGGACAATTT
>JAKZUG010000165.1:0-4218 GCA_047516705.1 Candidatus Poribacteria bacterium
CTCGGCAATATTATATGATATAGTGTTTCTGTTAATCCAACAGAAACGCAACGGAGTATAGGGTTTTATACCGTTCTACCACGGATAAATATAGGATAGATACTTAGCGAGTGAACCACTTAGTCAAAACGTATCTTAATGGTAAATTCAACCTTTAGGAGGTAAAAATGAAATCCATTATAGTTTGCTTAGCAATTATCACCATTAGTCTGATCTTCACAGTACATACTTATGCGGAGATCGATTTTAGCACCGCAAGGGGCATTTGGCTACTCGACGAAGGTGAAGGCAATATTATCAACGATCTTTCTGGAAACGAGAATCACGGTGAACTTCAGGGCGGAACATGGGTCGAAGGACTTGATGATGGTCCTGCCCTCAGTTTAAACGGACAAGATGATCGGGTTATCATTCCAGATTCCGATAGTTTGTATCTGGAAGAGGCGTGGACGGTCACTGCCTGGGCTTTTGTGAATACAACCGAGAACGGTTTTGGACATATTCTCGGCAAAAGACCTGCGGCTGGTACGATAGCAAATTATGCTTTCAGGACAAGCGGCAATGGTACCGGTTGGGAAGCTTACTTTGCACGAGACGGTTGGAAAGGCGCATGGGGTCAAGGAACAGTAAAGAAAGGTGAATGGTTGTATATGACCGCAACCTATGACGCAAAGGACACCATCAAGATTTATGAAAATGGATCTGAAATCGGGTCTGTTGACGGGATAGGTGGACCGGGACCTCGGAATGATACTGACGTCAACATCGGCGGTTGGACTGACAACACCTCAGAGACCCTTGACGGCATGCTCTATGAGGTCGCGCTTTTCAGTGTAGCGCTGGCAGAAGAAGACATAAACGACCTGATGGACGAGGGTTTATCGTCCCTAACGGCTGTTGAGCCTTCTGGTAAACTTGCAACCACGTGGGCAAATATCAAATCTCGATAATAGATGCGGCAAATTGGGGGCAGTCAGTGTGTTACCTTAACAATTCGCCGCCCCCGTTTTGCAGATGTTCGCCTTACAGTAGGTTGATTGGTTTCAGTTAGAGTGACACACTTAGTCAAAACGTATTTTATAGTAAAGCCTACAATTAAATGGACACTAAGGAATTGGCGAGGTTAGGAATGCAGATCGCATTTGGGTGCGTACGCCGCAAAACCTCGCCAGCGGCGGTGAAGTATCAAACCCTATTGTGTTCAGATGTTTTTGGACTTTACTATAATGGTAAATTCAACCTTTAGGAGGTAAAAATGAAATCTATTATAGTTTGCTTAGCGATCATCACCATCAGTCTGATCTTCACAGTCCAAACTTATGCGAAGATCGACTTTGAAACCGCAAGGGGCATTTGGCTACTTGACGAAGGTAAAGGGGATACGATCAACGATCTTTCTGGAAACAAGAATCACGGTGAACTTAAGAGCGGAAAATGGGTCAAAGGACCAGACGGTCCTGCCCTCAGCTTAAACGGACAAGATGATCGGGTTATCATTCCAGATTCTGATAGTTTATATCTGGAAGAGGCGTGGACAATTACAGCCTGGACCTTTGTGGATAAAGCCGAGAACGGTTTTGGACATATTCTCGGTAAAAGGCCTGCGGCTGGTACGGTGGCTAATTATGCCTTCAGGACAAGCGGCAACGGTACTGGCTGGGAAGCTTACTTTGCGCGGGACGGCTGGCAAGGGGCTTGGGGGCAAGGACAAGTAAAGAAAGATGTCTGGTTGTATATGACTGCAACATACGACGCAAAGGATACCATTAAGATCTACGAAAATGGAGTCGAAATCGGGGCTGTTGGTGGGATAGGTAAACCGGGTCCTGAGAATGACACTGAGGTCAACATCGGCGGTTGGACGAACAACACTTCAGAGACCCTTAACGGTATGCTCTATGAGGTCGCGCTTTTCGATGTAGCGTTGGAAGAAGGGGATATAAACGACCTGATGGATGATGGGTTATTGACCCTTATGCCCGTTGAGCCTTCTGGCAAACTTGCTACTACATGGGCAGGCATCAAATCTCAGCAATAAACTAAGTAAATCGGGAGCAGTTAGTGTGTTACCTGAATACTGACTGCCCCATTTGATATTTGCTTTAAAGAAATAGCATGACCGAACATATCGAACGCGCAAGAGCATTGAATCGTCAGGCGTATGATGACATTGATCACGGAAGGCTTGATGCGGCGAAAGTTGCCTTAAATGAAGCGATTCATCTCGCTCCTGATTTGGCAGCACCTCACACCAATCTCGGTGCCTTGTACTGTTGGGAAGGTGAGTTAGACGAAGCAATCGCCTTACACCTCAAAGCGCGTCACCTCAATCCGAATCTCTCAGCACCACACACTAATCTTGGTGTCGCTTATGCATGGCAAGGGCAGCTTGGCGCAGCAATTCAATCGCTTAAAACAGCACTTAAGTGTAATCCGGACTCCGCGATGTGTCAGAACTCCAAACTTCGCCAATTGGCGTGCCAGTCGGTGTCCCCGCTGTATGGTGTGAATTCGTGAATTGAAAAGTTAACGCTATATTACCACGCACCTCGCGCCACAATATATTCATGGAAAAAACTATGACAAAATTGCCTAACGTCCTCCTTATTCTCGCTGACGATCACGGCTATGGTGATATTTCGGCACACAACGGTCCCTCAATTCAGACCCCGAATATCGACCGGATTGCTGCAGAGGGAACGCGGTTTACCAGATTTTACGCGAACTCCTCCGTCTGTTCTCCAAGCCGTGCATCCCTTATGACCGGACGCTACCCCGACAGGGCGGGAGTGCCTGGGGTAATTCGCACCCACCCAGAAAACAGCTGGGGCTACTTTCGACAGGACGCTGTCACGCTCCCTTCAGCATTGAAACAGAAGGATTACTGTACCGCGCTTATCGGCAAATGGCACCTTGGACTCGAACCGGAGAACCACCCTTGCAAGCGTGGATTCGATCACTTTCACGGCTTCCTTGGTGATATGATGGACGACTACTACACACACCTCCGACACAATAATAACTATATGCGGTACGGTTTTGACACCATTGATCCGAGAGGACACGCCACAGACCTTTTCTCAGAATGGAGTACCGACTTCATTCGTGCACAAGCACAATCATCGCAACCATTTTTTCTTTATCTCGCCTACAACGCGCCCCATACACCGATCCAACCGCCTGATGAATGGATTGCGCGGGTACAGGAACGCGAACCCGACATTTCACCACAACGCGCAAAATATATCGCACTCGTCGAGCACATGGATGCTGGCATTGGACGCGTACTCGATACGCTTGAGGACACCAATCAATTGTCCAATACGCTCGTTATCTACACATCTGACAACGGCGGTGCAATGAACGCCGGAGCTCACAACGGTCCGTTGCGCGGGCAAAAAGGCGAGATGTACGAAGGCGGCATCCGAGTCCCTACGTGTGCTATGTGGCCCGGGTACATCTCGGAAGGGTATGTCACGGATCAGGTTGCGTTGCTCATGGATCTCTTTCCGACGGTATGTGAAGCGGCTGGCGCGCCGATCCCGAACGGGATCGAAGGACGCTCAATCTGGCAAACACTCCAAGGTGAACAACAGGACTTTTCAGACCGTATACTCTACTGGTTGCGAAGAGAAGGAGGACAACGATTTTTCGGACAATGCCAACACGCTATCCGGCGCGGGGACATCAAATTGTTGCACAATAGCCCATTTGAACCGTTGGAACTCTACAATCTGTCCAACGACCCACTGGAAACAACGGACAATGCACAGACGGAAACAGCACTCTTCAGAGAAATGAGCCAGCTATTTCAAGCAGAAACACAGAAGGCAGGAAGTGTGACTTGGCAACGATGAACACAATCAATCCGTTTGCCCGATCCTGTGGAGTTAGTTCTCATTGGCGAGGTTGCACCCTGCCCCGTTCTTGAAGATGTATGGATGGGTGTGTAAAGTTTTTGTCACGGTTTCCTTAATTTTTTGATAGGGCCGGTTTGTTTACATAGCACTCCGCTGGAGTGCAGCTACGAACAATGTTGATTTCTATAGACATATTGCTCCGCTGGAGCAAAGAGGTATCTTTAGAGATAAAGGCTTCTTCACGCCAGATGAAGATTAAGAATTTAAACGGGTAATTCTGAGATGTGTAATAACAGGCAGATCGGTTCGTAGTAGTGCGATTCATCGCACGTCGCGTAGCCACAATTACCCAATTTAT
>JAKZUG010000166.1:0-9937 GCA_047516705.1 Candidatus Poribacteria bacterium
GTGCTGATGCACCATGCCGATACCGCTAACAATCGCATCACGCGGGGACTTTGCCCGTAACCTACGCTGCCAGCCTTCACGATCTGTGACATAGATGCGTCCTGCCGATGGTTGGTAAAGTCCATAGATAAGATTCATCAGCGTGGACTTACCGGCACCATTTTCCCCCAGAATCGCGTGAATTTCACCGGCTTGGAGTTCAAAATCGACGCTGTCAACTGCGACAAAATCACCAAAGGTTTTCGTAACATTCCGAAGTTCAAGGATGTTTTCTTTTTCCATCTACAGCAGGCACCACTTTTCCGCTCTCGCGGATGTCAATTCTCCATCATAAGCGATAACCCGAAGCGCGACTTTCCAACTTTCACCTTCAGGTGTTGATACGGAACCTGTCCAAGTCGGATTATAGAGTGCCATCCCGTAATCCCGAATGAACCACGGACCACGAATGCCTTCATTAAGGATACTCATAAAGACACCGAACTCTCCATGTCCTGCCAACACGTTCTGGTAAGCAACGAAATCGGATTCGCCTTCGTGAACGACCTCGACACCTCCGCTGCGTCCGTTGTCACCCAACACAATACCCCCCATAACAGGCAGAAGTCTCGGTTCAACACGGATACCGATGCTCCCAAACTTCGTCTGTGGATACGTCGCAGCACCGTAAGCGGCAATCTTTTCACTCGTCATATCACAGACTGTGGCATCCGCAAGTGCGTGAAGATTGACAGTACGAATCTCGTCAATCAACGGTTCTTCGTTTTCATCGCGCCAGACGACCTTCTGGACGAATTGGACACCATCCGCGTGTGGTGTGATGTCAATCTCCTTCTGCGTATCCATCCGTCCCAATCTCTCGAAGACTTTGTCCGTAAAGGAGCGGCGGGGTGGTGATGCCCAAAAGCCTGCTTCCCTGTCGCCGACCTGAACCGGTCCTTGCCCGACGAAAATGCCGTTGTGGAACGGGTGATCAAAGGCGAACTCCTGAACGACGGTATGTCCTGCCGGTGTGTAGAACGGAAAGACAAACGGACGATAAAAATTCGCACCGACACCACCTAAACAACGACCGGTATCGGTTTCAACAACTAAATGTGTTTTTGCATTTACCCTAACTTCAAAATTGTTTTCCATAATTCCTCATTTACGTTGAGATTGGAAACCTCAACACAGATGCAACTTACTTCTCATCTACTGTCCAGATTGTGGCGGCGATATGCTGTTCAGGATTCTCAACGGTTGTGTAATAATAGATTGTCACCAGTTTGCCATCCGTTCGCTGAATTGTCCGCGTGTACCCCAAATCCCAGTTCCTGCCATCATCGCGCAGGTGGATTTCATCACCCCAACTCTTTCCGTTATCGTCACTGAACTTCGCTCGGATCCCGTATGGTGTTGATCGGTAACCGTAAGTAACGCAAAGCCTGCCATCCTTCAAACGCACCATGCTCGGTGGATTTCCATTCCTACCAGCACCACCGTCGGTATCCGCTGCTTTGCTCAGAAAAGACCATGTCTCCCCATTGTCCGTTGAATGACAAATCTCAATCCAATTTCTACTGAGTCGGGTCCCGTCCTGTTCCGTGTCATATCGTCGGCGGAGTGCTGTCACCAGATGCGTTTCGGATAGCCGCACCGTTGAAGGCATCACGGAACGGACTTCAATGTTATGCGTCATCCAACCGACGAATTCAATGCTCTCACTGCCGGTTGTCGTCCGCGCACAGAAGGCACGATCTCGGATGCCCGCTTGGACGCGATCCTCTTTCGCGGAGAGAAAGAGATGACAATCGCCTGCGCTGTTGACGAGGTAATCTGTTCGCGAAGTCAATTTCTTTCCGATGTCGGGCAAATCGTAATCACCTATCCATGTTTTGCCGCGGTCATAAGAGATACGGAACTTGCTGCCGTTGCACTGCATCGCGAAATCCGAATGCGCGAAATCTATAGATGTGGACTCTGTTGGATGAACCTCAATTTCCTCAGGTTGCCAAGTCTCACCGCCATCTAAACTTCGTGCAAGGACCTGGCGACTCGGCTCATCACGGGAAATGGCGTGTCCACCTCCACTATTTTCGGTGTATGTGCCGATCTGAAACCGGACAAGGATTTCGTCACCCCAATGCCAGATACCGCCGTTAGCGGGCCACCCCGCAAACTGGCCTGATTCCTTGTAAACAAACCGGTGTTGCGCAGATAATTGTGTTGAATTCGCCATACCGGTGATCCTCCATTATGAATAGCATCAATTAAATTACCCCGCCGTTTTTCCCACAAATAGTCCTAAAAAGTATATGCAATTTGCGTAAGTGTGTCAATAGAAATCGGTAAATGTCTATGTTAAAAAATGGGTATCTGATCAATAATGTCTCACAAAAAATCCATGAATGGCAAAATTATACCCCTTTACATTTTTCGCATAAACGTGCTATACTTTAAATCAAATATTCCAGTACAGTAAGGAGAAGTTTTAACATGAAACAGATATTTAATAAATTACGTAATAACTCTGCAATCTATGTATTACTCCTATGCCTTCTCGCAATCGGATTCATACTTGTTGGGAACATAGATCTCAACGCAAAAGGACATGAGAAATTCAAGGTGGCTATGCTACTTCCAGGTTCAATCAGTGATGCCGGTTGGAACGCCTTGGCTTACGAAGGACTTGTAGCAATCGAAAAGCAACTCGGTGCGGAGACCAGCCACGCGGAGACCCGAACCCCCGCGGATCAGGAAGAACAATTCCGTTCCTACGCACTTGACGATTACGACTTGGTGTTTGGACACGGTTATGAGTTCCAAGATCCTGCGAAAGCAGTCGCAGCCGACTTTCCAGAGACGATTTTCATTACGTCTTCCGGTGGCACCATCACCGACAATATCTCGCCAGTTAACTTTCGTGTTGAGGAACCTGCTTATCTTTTAGGGATGATCGCAGGCATGATGACGAAAACCAATAAACTCGGTGTGATGGGTGGACAGAACATACCGTCTGTGAATAGCACGTTTATGGCGTTTGAAGGTGGTGCGAAAAGTGTGAACCCTGAAGTGGAGGTGTCTTGGGTATACGTCGGGAATTGGGAAGATATTGGTAAAGGCAAGGAACTTGCACTCGCACAGATTAATGAAGGTGTTGATTTTATCTTTCCCAATGCAGACGCAGCCGGACTCGGTGCCTATGAGGCTGCTGAGACTTTCAATAAAACTGAAGCCGCGCAAAAAGACGGAAAAATGGTATACACTTTTGGCGCGAATCGTGACAAGAGCGACATATCCCCAACTGTAATTGCGAATGCCGTGATTACACCGAATGCTTTTGTGAAAATTGCCGAGATTGTCAAGAATGGCGAATTCAAACCGCAGATCTATACCTTCAACATGTTAACAGATGAAGCGATCACCCTTACATACAGTCCTACCTTAAAGGATAAGGTGCCGGAAGCGGTGCAGAAAGCCGTTGAAGAAGCAAAAGCCAAAATCCTCGCTGGCGAACTGAAGGTGCCGCAAATTGATTTTACTGAAAAAGAGGACAAAGATTAACTTACCTTCCGAAATTATGTGGTGCTGGCGCGTCCTAAGCGTGCCAGCAATATACCGGAAAATGAAAACACCAATTCGACGATAACCAGTTATATTCCACAAATCCGCTGTAACCAACCCTTCAACAGCAGAGGAGAATTTTTTTACGTGAAACGGATAACCTACAGACTACGATATCGCGATGCAATCTTTGCTTTACTCCTATGTCTTTTCACAACGGGACTCATATTAATTGGTAACATAAATATCTCCGCGAAAGGACATGAAAAATTTAAGGTTGCGTTACTTTTACCCGCCTCTATCACTGATGGCGGATGGAACGCTTTAGCTTATGATGGACTCGTAGCGATCGAAAAGGAACTCGGCGCGGAAATCAGCCATGTTGAGAGTCGAACACCGACCGATCAGGAAGCACACTTTCGGGGTTTTGCACAGGATGGGTACCATCTCATCTTTGGACACGGCTATGAGTATCAGGATCCTGCGAAAGTGGTCGCACCCGACTTTCCTGAGACCATTTTTTTTACATCAACCGGCAGCACCATCTTAGACAACGTCTCGCCAATGATTTTTAGGATTGAGGACGCTGTTTATCTATTGGGAATTGTAGCTGGGTCGATGACCCAGACAGACAAAATCGGCATTGTCGGTGGACAAAACATACCCGCTATCAATAGCACGTTTATGGCGTTTGAAGGTGGTGTGAAAAGTGTTAACCCTGATGCCGAAGTCCGCCGTGCGTATGTAGGGAACTGGGAAGACATCGGTAAAGGCAAGGAACTCGCACTCGCACAGATTAATGAAGGAATTGACTTTATCTTCCCCAATGCAGATGTCGCAGGACTCGGTGCCCTTGAGGCTGTAGAGGCTGCGCAAGCCGATGGAAAAGTCGTCTACACTTTCGGGACCTATCGAGATCAGAGCGAAATGTCCCCGACGACGATACTTGCCAATGCTGTTATCAAGCCTGAGGTATTTGTACATATCGCCAAGATTGTGATGGGAGGCAAATTTAAACCTCAACCCTATGTTTTCAGGATGGGAACTGATGAAGTGATCGATTTTGTATACAATCCTCAATTACAGGATAGGGTCCCGGAAGCAGCGCAAAAAGCCGTTGAGGCTGCAAAAGCCAAAATCCTCGCCGGTGAGTTGAAGGTACCACAAATCGATTTCTCTGAAAAGGAAGAATAGCCTCCCCAAAATATGAAATTCTGTGTTTGGAGGATACACCATGACGCATAAAATGGAAATTGATGGTGTTGAAGTTGCGTTTTCTGAGGGTGAAACGATCCTTGAGGTCGCGCAACGCCATCAAAAAGAGATTCCAACCCTTTGCTACGACCCGAGGCTTGAACCATTCGGTGGCTGTCGCCTCTGCATCGTCGAGTTAGAAGGTGCGCGAAATCCTGTGGCATCTTGTACGACGAAAACCACATCGGGGATGGTAGTGCGGACAGCAACCGATACAATAGAGGCGTACCGGAAAACGCTACTTGAGATGGTTGTCAGCGAGAATCGTGAAGTTGATGTGTCTCCGCTGCGCGGTTATGCCTCTGGTGAACTCGCGGATCTCCGCGACAGGTACGCAGTAAACGGCACACATATAACGGGTGCGAAATCGGGCACCAATAAAACCGATGAGAATCCGTTTATCCTCAGAGACTATGAACTCTGCATTTCCTGTTATCGGTGTGTCCGCGTTTGTGCTGAACAGGAGGGCGATCATGCCATCAACGTCATGAACCGTGGCTTCCATACACAGATTACTACCGAGTTTGACGGAATTCTCAAGGATTCCGCCTGCACGTTTTGTGGACAGTGTATCCAGACCTGTCCGACCGGCGCACTCGCTGACAAAAAAGCACTCCGCGCAGTTGAGGAAGTCGCCGATGCTGCTCTTGAGAAAACACGCACCATCTGTCCGTATTGCGGAGTTGGATGTTCCGTCGATGTACTCACGAATAATGAGAAGATTGTTGGCATCCACCCCGCGATGGATGGACCTGCGAATCAGGGAGCACTCTGTGTTAAAGGACAGTTCGCTTACGACTTCGTTCAACACCGTGATCGGCTGAAGACCCCACTCATCCGTGGTGACGATGGCGAACTCCACGAAGCCACATGGGAAGACGCACTTGCCAAAGCCGCTGAAGGATTTCGGAAGGTCAATGCTGAACACGGTAGACATAGTATCTACGGTATTGCTTCCGGACGCGCGCCGAGCGAAGCTGCGTACCTTATGCAGAAGTTTATCCGTGTGGGGTTCGGCACCAACTACATCGACAATTGCAGCCGTGCTTGACACGCTCCGACCGTTGCCGGTCTGGCAGCGACAATCGGACGTGGTGCGATGTCTAACCCGCTCGTCGATATGCAGAAGCCAGATGTGATCTTCTGTATCGGCACAAATATGACGGAGTGTCATCCTGTCGCTGCGACGGGACTTAAGAAGGCAATTGCCCGTGGCGCGAAACTCATCGTTGCGGATCCGAGGCGCATCGGGTTGGCGGATCTGTCGCATCTCTACTTACCACTCCGCGTCGGTTCGGACACAGCACTGCTCCTTGGCATGGCACACGTGATCGCCCGTGAAGGCTTGATTGATGAAGATTTTATCGAAAATCGCACGACTGGGTTTGATGAATTCTTTGAACATATCAGCCAGTGGACACCAGAATGGGCAGAAACGATTACGGGTGTTCCCGCGAAGGACATTGAGACAGCAGCGATGTGGTATGGCAGTGCGGACAAAGGAGCCATCTACTATACGTTAGGGATCACGGAACATATCTGTGGCGTTGAGAATGTCCAGAGCCTGTGCAATCTTGCCTTGATGACCGGTCATATTGGGCGTGAGGGGACAGGTATCAATCCGATGCGCGGGCAAAACAACATCCAAGGGGCAGGCGACAGCGGTGCATTGCCAAACAACTATCCGGGTTTCCAAGCCGTCACAGATCCGGAGCATCAGGCGAAGTTCAAAGCGGAATACGGCCGAGAGATTGATTTAGAAAAGGGTATCACTAAAGTGACTGCCTTAGAACTCTGTGGGGACAGCATTCATGCGATGCTCATTGATGGTGAAAACACGCTTCTCTCAGATCCGGATCGGGAGCATTGCGAGCATGCACTTCGGTCATTAGAGCATCTCGTTGTTATTGACATTTTTCTCACTGAGACTGCTGAACTTGCCGATATTGTACTACCAGCGACGGCATGGGGTGAAACAGACGGGGTCTGCGCGAATACCGAACGTCGGGTCCAACGGATGCGCGCGGCAGTACCGCCACCGGGTGAGGCAAAACCGGATTGGTGGATTATCTGCCAAATTGCACAACACCTCGGATTTGAAGGCTTTGATTTCGATACGCCGAAACCGATTTTCAATGAACTCTGCCGGCTTTCACCGATTTACGCAGGATTAGATTGGGAACGCATTGACAAAGGCGAGTATCAGTGGCCCGTGCCGCACAAAGAACACCCGGGTACACCGCGACTACACGAGGAAACGTTCCTCAACGGGCGCGGTATCTTTTCAAATGTACATTACCGAGACCCCGCCGAGACAATTAGCGATGCGTTTCCCGTGTGGCTCACAACAGGTAGGCGTTTGCAATCCTATCATACCCGAACGCAGACAGGTAGGGCACAGGGGATTGATTACCTCTTATCGGAAGAATCATTGGAGATTAATCCTGCCGACATTGAGAAATGGGAATTAACAGACGGAGAATGGTGTAAAATGAGTAGCGCGCGCGGTAGTATCAACATCAAAGTAAAAGTGACGAACCGTTCGCCGCGTGGCACCGTTTTCGCCAGTTTTAGTTTCGCAGATGTCCCGGTTAACCTATTGACCGGTTCGGGTTACGATCCTATTACCCATACAGCTGAACTGAAGGTCTGTCCCGTCCGATTGGAGCCACTTTAGCTGGTTTTTGGTTAAGAGCAGCTTGGGACATAAAAATATAACGTAACGTGAGTTGGGTAAAAGGTTCCTTACAAACGCGAGTGGCTTGTGTGCCTTCAGTAACTCTTTAGATACATAGCACTCCGCTGGAGTGTGAGAACGCCTACTACCTGTTTCTATAGACATCACGCCTCTGGCGTGAGGATGCAGCACATAAAGGAAGTGTATATAATACGCCCTGTCAAGACCTTTGAAGGTGTGAGGCAGCAAATCGGTCTCCTTGCTCCAGCGGAGCAACATGTCTATAGAAAAGAGATTGGCGATGGCTGGCACTCCAGCGGAGTGCTATGTCAATTTATCTTGATATGTTGCCATTAGTCGAACTCACGTTAATATAATATCCACAGAAGTCTCTTACCGATAACCAAACCAAATCAAGGAGATGCACTATGAATTGGAAATCACGCTGGTCTGAACAGCATGCGGATGCTGATGCTTTAAAGCAACAATTAAAAACCGAAGGCTTCAATGCCTACGAGTGGTCGGGTCGTCCAGGGGGTGCTTATCTTGATTATATCCACACCCAAGATGAAGTCGTCTGTGTCCTATCTGGCACAGCAGATGTGAAGGTCGCTGAGGCTTCTGGGTCAATTGAAAGCGGCGACCGAATTGATGTCCCTGCGAATACCTACCATTCGATTACCGTCACAAGCAAGGAGCCTTTAGTCGTCTTAACAGGTATGCGGAAAGCTTAATATTGTACGACTTTCACAAAATATAAAAATAAAAAGGAGAATGCATGAACATTACTGTCAAAACGGGTGGGTTTGCCCAAGAACAGAGCGATGTCATCGCCATCGGTGTGCTGGAAAATCCGGATTTCTATAGTGCCCCGCTCCAAACTATAGATCAGGCACTCGGTGGACGTATTCGTGAACTGATGAACCTCGGTGATTTCACAGGCAAGTTGAAAACCACCAGTTGGCTCTATACAAATGGTGCAATAACTGCGCCTCGCGTGCTGCTGGTGGGTTTGGGTGAATATCATGACCTCACTGTCGAAAAAGTCCGTCAGACAGCCGGTCACGCCGTGCGGGTGATCCGGAATATGGGCTTAAGAAATGTCGCGGTTCCAATTCCTATTGAAGCCACGCCTGAGATGATACAAGCCGCCGCGGAAGCCGGTCTCCTTGCACTTTATCAGTTCGATGAACACAAAACGAGCAACGGCAATGATGACGAAAAGAAAAAACTCGAATCTCTGACGTTCTTAGCCGAAAACGATCAGAGTCAGGCGATGGTAGAAGAGGCTGTCCGGCGCGGTGAAGTAATAGCCAACGGCACACTGCTCGCCCGCGACCTGAGTAACCAACCCGCAAACTATCTCACACCAACGCAACTTGCAGAAAAGGCGGAAGCGGTGGCAGAAGCAACAGGACTCGGTTGTGAAATTTTTGACAAAGCCACCTTAGAGGAAAAAGGTTTCCGCACACTCCTTGCTGTCGCTCAAGGGAGTGCTGAAGAACCACGGTTTATTATTCTCGAATACACGCCTGACGGCGAAGGGCAAGATACCGTCGTGCTTGTCGGAAAAGGGATTACCTTTGACACAGGTGGGATATCGCTCAAAGGCGGAAGCGGTATGCATGAGATGAAACACGACATGTCCGGTGCCGCTGCTGTGATAGGTGCGATGCAAGTGATCGGTCAACTCAAACCGAACGTGCGTGTCATCGGCGTGGTTGCCGCAACCGAAAACATGCCGAGTGGGACAGCAGTTAAACCGGGTGATGTCGTCACCTCCTACGGTGGCAAAACGATTGAGATTCTCAATACCGATGCTGAGGGACGGCTGGTATTGGCAGATGCGCTTGGATGGACGGCACAGTATAACCCGAAAGGTGTTATTGACTTAGCCACGCTCACCGGTGCTGTGATTACCTGCTTAGGACATATCGCTGCGGGGGCAATGGGTACAGATGAGGAACTCATGGCGAAAGTGAAATCGGCAGCTGAAAAAACGCATGAGCGCGTCTGGGAATTGCCGCTCTGGGATGATTACGATGAAGGTGTTAAAAGTAAGGTTGCGGATGTCCAGAACATCGGCAATGGCGGTGCTGGCACGATCGCTGGCGGTGCGTTTTTGAAGAAGTTCGCGGAAGGCTATCCATGGGTACATCTTGACATCGCTGGCACTGCTTGGGGTATGAAGGGGTCTACGTATATCCCTGAAGGTGCGTCAGGCTACGGCGTACGGTTGTTGGTGCAATTGGTTGAGGATTGGTAGTTCCTTAAAACCCATCAATAAATCCATCAGAATGTCTCTCTGTGTTGAGAAGGAGTTGCTTTTTCTGGTGACTCTTACCTGATATTGTATCAGAACCCATCAGAAAAAAGCAACTCCAAATGATAGGAGTCTTTTCTGATGGATGTGATCAAGGTAATGGAAACGTTCCCGACGCAAGAGCATTGTATTGACTA
>JAKZUG010000167.1:0-9464 GCA_047516705.1 Candidatus Poribacteria bacterium
CAGCGACATAACCACCTTGTCCGACAGCTGTGAACATCTCAAAGCCTGTGCGGAGCCAGTGATTGAGCCAGATAGTCCCCTCACTGCCGGAAACTTCATCGCGTAAATCCATTCCACCGCGGAATGCCCAACTCACCTCAAACTGTCCGATTGCGCCGCTCTCAAATCGGATAAGCGCGATGCCGTGATCCTCTGCGTCAATCGGGTGAACGAGCGTGTCCGCCCAGCACATAACCTCAAGCGGTTTGTTGTTTTTCCCAACGAAGTTTCGGATAATTTCGATGCAATGGCATCCCATATCAACGATAGCACCACCGCCTGCTTGCTCCAGATCCCAGAACCAATCGCTATGGGGACCCGGATGCGTCTCACGGGAACGTACCCATAAGATTTTTCCGAGTGCGCCGTTTTGAACCGATTCCAACGCTTTGAGGGTTTTCGGAGGATACACCAAATCTTCGAGGTAGCCACCAAAGACACCAGCATTTTCAACGATGTCTAACATCGCCTTCGCCTCTTCAGCGGTGCGTCCAAGGGGTTTCGTGCAGAGGATGTCTTTGCCTGCCTCTGCGGTGAGTTCAACGGCTTTCAGGTGCAAGTTATTGGGCAATCCAATGACGACAGTATCCGTCTCAGGATGGTTGATGGCTTCTGCCAAATCGGTTGTTGCGTGCGGGATGTTCCACTCTTCGGCGAATGCGGTTGCGCGTTCTTCGCGCCGGGAGTAGACAGCATGGACACGGTCTGCACCACGCTGGTTATGGAGCGTCATCGTATAGAACATTCCGATGAGCCCGGTGCCGAGCATTGTAACTTTATGGCTTTTCAGTTCTGACATTCTTTTTCCTTTAAATGGTTATCAGTCATCGGTTTTCAGTTTTCAGTTACCGATTAAGAGCGTAGATTTTAACAATCCACCCACTGATGGAATACGCAAAGAAAAGGTAGATCATTACAGATAAAGTTCTTAACCGACAACCGATAACTGACAACTGATAACTATTGTGCTTTGTATCCTGCGATGACACCCCAATCGTTAACTGTCCAACAGTTGTTGGCATCCGTCGCATGAATACCTTTTAGGTTCGCGCTTCCGGGTATATTCGACAACGTCCATGTCTTACCGCCATCGGTGGTGTGCAAAATAGAGTTGTAACCCCCGACTGCCCAACCAACCATCGCATCAACGAAGGTAATATCGTGGAGATCGTCATAAGATTCGACTTTCTGTTGATTCCACGTAGCACCGCCATCAGTGGTATGCAGGATCAAACCTTCCTGTCCACTAATCCAGCCTGTGTTTTCGTCAAGAAAGTGGATACCGAACAGGTTATTATCAAAGCCTGGATCGCGTTTCTCCCAGGTTTCACCGCCATCAGCGGTATGCAGAAGCGTCCCGAATGAGCCGATAACCCAACCTGTTGTAGGGGAAACAAACCAGATTCCCTCAAGGTTGTTTCGGGTTTCGCCGACCCTCGCACGCTCTGAACTACCCACCCAAGTTTCTCCGCCATCTGTTGTCTTGAGAATCGTATTCTCCGTTCCAGCGATGAAACCGGTTGTTTCGCTAATCATCTGGATCCCCATCAAATTTGCACGAAGCGGTCGTGGATTCCCATCGCGTCCAACGCCAGCACTACTCATCGCCATTTTCCGCACCCAAGTCTTACCACCGTCCTCGGTCTTCAGGATCGTGCCTCTACCGCCGATGATAAACCCGACATTTTCATCTACAAAGTAGATATTATAGAGAGGCGCGGGACCGCCGCGACCGAAGCCGCCACCGGGAGGTCCGCCGCCAGCACCGCCGGGTCTCTGTCCGGCACCGGGAGGACGCATATCAACTTCCATTTTCTCCCACGTCTTGCCGCCATCGGATGTCATCAACATTAGACCGCTATCTCCAACGACTAACCCGTTCTGGTTATCCATGAAATAGACATCCTGTAACATTCCATCAATACCATCACCGCGAAAAATATCGTCCTCTCGTAGGACGGTCCAATCTGCATCGACAACTGGTGCGTATGCGAAAAGGAGCGCGCCTGCGATAAACACTCCGAAAAGGCTGATAATTGTTCTGACCATGCTAATCTCCTTTTTATAGGTGTACGGCACGACAGCGCGTGCCTACTACTTTTAAGCCGATTTATGAGTGTACGGCACGACGGCGCGTGCCTACTACCTTTAAACCGACTGAAATGCATCATAAATCTGTCGCGCTCTGCTTTCAACATCCCTTAAGTAGGTTTGACCTATCTGTTCCTCGTAAAGTTCGGTCAATTCACCACTTGCCTCACCGAAGGCTTTGGCGAATTTCCGACACTCCGCCTTATCACCACCGGAGGCATAGGCTTTGGTTTTCGCATCTGTGCCAGACTTTCGGATTTCAACAAACTTATTATCAAATTTGAGATAACTCCCATCACCGACAAATCGGACATCCTCAAGCGTCGTGAAATCAAGCGTTGGAAGGGCATCCGAAAGGATAGCACATGCCTGTTCTATGTCTATTTTTCCGTCACGAAGGGCAATGGCGATGCCGAGAAAAAACAGGTCGTTTTTGTCGCGTTTCGCTTCGCCTTCACGCTTCGCGGCGCGGAGTTTCTCAGGATTCGGTTCAGATTCGTTGTAATAGGTGATGTCCTCTCTTACATCGCACGTTGCAGTGATTTGACTCTCTGTAAAAACGGTAGCGAGATAATCGGACAGCGGCATATTTGCCTGTTTGCACTGCGCTGCGAGTGCTGTGACCAGCACCATAGATTCGCCTGCCGACTTCTCACGCATTGCAATAGCAGTGCGACCGCCTTGACTTTGAATAAGTGCTTCAGGACCGGTAATCATCCCGCCGCTCTCCTCACCAGCGAAAATAAGCCTTGGCTGCACACCGAGTGAAATCGTTTCACCGTAGATATCTTGGATAAAGACCTGCGCGTCTGGTGCATCAGCGATCTGCCGTTCAATCTTTTTCATAATAGCGGCGATCTCTTTGAAACCGACAGGCACGTTAATGACCTTAACATCGTTCGCAGCACCCCACTGGTCCCAAGCGAGTGCGGAAGGCGTTGTCTTAATCATGAACCGCGGATGATTTTCCCAAAGTCCAGCGGTTTTGAGCTGCTTGGCATAGAGGTCCATCAACATGAGAAACGCTTGATTCGGTGTGTAAATCGTCAAGAGTCGGTTATCACCGAGATCAAGGAAATCGATGCCGAGGTGTTCCAGTGTTTCTGCCCGCGACGCATCCTCTATTTCACAGACAATAAGCCGATCGCCATCTGGATCGGTTGCTTCGATAATGGTACCGACGGGTTGTGCCCTGAGTTTTGTTGCATAGTCTACCGATTTGACGACATCAAGGATACTAAAATCGCACCCGAGATCATAAAATTCAGTTTCACCGGTCTTCGGATTCCGATCAAGTTTTCCAATGTTGTAATAGAGCGGGTCAGCCTCAACGTGGAGCCAACGGACAGAGTTAGCAATTCCCAATCGCTCAAAGATGGCACGCATCGGACGATACATACACCCACCGACACAATCAACAACGATTGGTGGTTTCACCTCGCGGATGAGGTTGAGGTTCGCATCCGTGGCGACACCGCTTTTGAGATAGCCGACATAGAGTTGCACGCCGTCGTGGAGTTCATCCAATCGTTCAAAATCAATATGTGCATCTGTGGCTGCGCTGAATTGAATTGGATACCCGTCCGTTTCAGCAGACTTGAGGATCTCTTCAATCTTGTTGACGAACCGCATGGACTCTTCGGGCAGGTATTGGCTTCCCTGATTGTTGAGGTCTTTGGTCGCGTTCTTGGTGCTGACAGAGTGGCTCGATGTGACATGTTCGCCACCGTCCAGATCAAGCATAAAAATCAGGAAGGATGCCATCCAAATGGGCAGTGTACCGAACCCTTTCGGGACATACGTGCGAATCCCATGTGCGGCTTGGATTCGGGCGATGTATTCGACATATTTCTGCGAATTGTAGCGTACCTCGCATCCTGCGAGTTTCTCAACAGGTTTTCCACTTGCGGCTTCGTTTGCAACGAGGCTCTTTCCGAGCGTTGCCAAGATAATCCCGATCTGATTGATCGGAAACCGGGTGTCCCACGGGTATAAAATATTCTGTGGACCACGGATGCCAGCGGTCGAGACCTGTGCTTCCTTCGCATAGTTACGGAACCACTCCCAGAGATTCAAACGCTCAATCAACGCCTTATCAAGATGGAATGTGAATGCCTCTGATTCATCTTGTGGAAAAAGGGGTGTTTTGATGGAATCCGGCGTATTTTGCTCAACAACAGCGAAGAGTTTCTGTTCGGTGATGTCCCTCTTATGACGATAGCTTTCGTCAACTGTGATAATCATCAACACCCTCCTTGCGAGGATAGGAATTTGATAGACATCTTATCACACTTTCACATTTTTTTCAAATTTCTATGACTTTTCACAGTTTTGATGGTATCCGTTCAACCCAACCTACGATGCTAAGGTCCGGCGCGGTTACAAACCGCGCCTACCGGCCTGGGGCAAATCCGAATTTCGGATCAAATGGACTCGTGATCGCGGTTACCAACGGGGTCTGCGTAGAACTACCGTTCCCGTCCTGAAATGAGCAGGTCAAAGGAATTGCTCTGCCATCCGCCGTCCATGACGATGTTATCTCTCGTTTCGCGTAGGCGATCAACCATGCGTGCTTTCATACGGCGGAGGACGTGCTTGTAACCGAGATGATTCGCCAAGTTATGGAGTTCGTGCGGGTCGCTTTTCATGTCGTAGAGTTCATCCTCGCTGTAGGGATTGTAGACGTATTTCCACGAATCCGTCCGCACCATCCTAACAGATGCCAGCGTCGGCTCGTACCCGTGAAATTCGGCGAACACGTCATCGGGCCAGTCTGCGACGGTCTCCCCTTTCAAAAGTGGAACAATCGATCTACCGTCAAGATTATCCGGCATCGCTGCCCCAGCGAGTTCTAAGAAAGTCGGCATCAAGTCGACAAGGTTCACAAATTCATCACACCTCGTTCCAGATGATGTCGCGCCAGGCAAACGGATCACGAGTGGGATGTGATGTGTCTCTTCATACATGTGAAACCCTTTGTTGAAAAGTCTGTGGCTGCCGAGCATATCTCCGTGATCGGTCGAAAAGACGACGACGGTATTCTCCGCCAAACCGTTCGCTTCAAGGCAGTCGAGAATCCGTCGCACCTGATCGTCAATGAAGGTGCAGAATCCCCAATAGGCGGCGATGACCTTTTGCCAATCGGGCCATGTCAGATGGCTGGCGTTCCACCGGAGCATCTCCTTCTGTTGGATGAGCGGTTTATTGATGAACTGTTCATCAAAGTTGCCCCACCGTTCAACGGTATCCGGATCGTACATTGTGTCGTAAGGTGCCGGGACAGCATACGGGAAATGCGGTCCGAAGAAATTCGAGGCAATCATAAAGGGTTGCTCGGAATCTGTATAGCCATTGATTAACTCAATCGTTTTATCTGCGGTCCACGCCTCCATTGTCCTTTCTGCAGGGAGTGGGAGTCTGCCATAGAAGGGTGCTTCGCCACCCCACTCAAAGGGTTGGACAGCATCCCTATCAATTCGGAAGTCAATTCCATCATCACGGAGCCACTGATGCCACTCGCGATAGGGGTGCCATTTGTCGTAACCCCAGAACTCCGTGTCACCTTCCTTGGCGAGATGCCATTTACCGATGCAACTCACCCGATAGCCTACTTCACTCATAAGCTTCGGATATGCGGGTTTGTCAAGAATCTGGTTTGCAAACACGCCGTTGAAATTCCCCATGTTTGAAAGCTGCCCGTGATTATGCGGATAGAGTCCAGTGAGCAGAGAGCCACGCGCCGGTGAACAGAGAGCGATGGGGGTATAGGCGTTCGTAAAACGCATACCTGTTGCTGCGATTTCGTCAACTGCGGGTGTTTTGCAAATTGGCGCACCGTTGCAGCCAAGGGAATCGAAACGTTGCTGCTCGGTGAGAAGGAAGAGAATATTAGGGGATTGTGCCATGGTTCATCCTTTTTTGTAAACTGAATTGAAGTTATAGGAATATTGGCATTGGTATCTGTTTCAAAGTTCAAGCGGGTTCGGATACGATAGCGATATTCTTCGGTCCCTTGAAACCGAGTTCAATTCGCTCAAACCGGATTGAATGTTGCCGATAGAAATCCTCAATTGTTGTCAATAATTCATACTGTCCACGACGTTGTTCATCCCAGAAGTTGCAGCACGGAATAATCACAGCCGGCCGAATGAGTGCTGCCTCTCCCAATTCACGCAGTGCGCCATCCGGATGGAGCCCGACTAACAGGTCATAATAATCCGCCATCTCGGGATCAAATTGTTCAGAACGATGATTAATACCATTGAGCACTGTGCGTCGAGGATCAATGAGTTCGCATTCAAAATTTTTCTTTTTGGCAAGGAAACGCGTCAATACTCCTTTTCCACCTGCGACATCGGCAATACAATGGATCGTATTGCCGTATTGTGAAGCGATGAAATCTGCGACCACTTCAAAACGTTTAGGATCACCGTGTACCAAATGCTGTCTTCTGCTCATTTCAAGTTCTCCGGATTCAAGGCCTCCAATGCTGGATGGACAAATCGCCCGTCCTTCCTTATAAGGTTCCCGTCAAAGTACATTTCACCACCACCGTGTTCCGGGGTCTGGATCATTACCATATCCCAATGGACAGCGGATCGGACCCCGTTATCTGCTTCCTCGTAAGCTTGACCGGGTGTGAAATGAAAAGAACCTGCAATCTTCTCATCAAAGAGAATATCGAGCATCGGGTTGGTGATGTATGGGTTGAATGCAATCGAAAATTCGCCGATATAGCGTGCGCCTTCATCCGTATCAAGAATGGCGTTCAGTCTTTCAGTGTTATTTGCCGTTGCCTCAACAATTTTACCGTTTTCAAAGCGGAGTCGAATGTCAGTAAAGGTCGTTCCCTGACAGATTGTGGGTGTATTGAAATGGATAGTACCGTTAACAGAATCACGGACAGGCGATGTAAAACATTCGCCATCAGGGATATTCTTTTCACCAGCACAAGGGATTACGGGGATGTCCTTGATACTGAAGCGTAGATCGGTATCCTCACCGATAATGTGGACTTCATCCGTTTCTTCCATCAGAGACTTGAGGGGTACCATCGCGCGTTCCATTCGGCTGTAGTCAAGCGTGCAAACGTCGAAATAGTAATCCTCGAACGCCTCAGTGCTCATCTTTGCCTGCTGTGCCATTGCAGGGAGGGGCCACCGTAGGACAACCCATTTTGTCTGTGGTACGCGGATATCATTGAGGGGTCGTATCCAATACTTGTGATAACGCTGCATTGCCTCCGATGGGACATCAGACATCTCTGTGATATTATAACTACCATGAATACCAATATACGCCTGTACCTTTTTCATACGATATGTTTCGTATTCACCCATCAATTTTATTCCAGCATCGTCTCCACCGAGAATGATTTCACGTTGGATACGGTTCTGTTTAAGTTCAACAAGCGGAATCCCACCAGCATTCCGAACCGCTCGAATGAGGGCAATGACCATCTCCTGTGGAATGTCAATGCCTTCGATGAGCACAAATTCGCCAGATTGGATTTTCGTGGAATGCGTTACAAGTACGTTTGCGAGTTTATCAAGCCGTGGATCGTGCATATTTACCTCGGAAGTGGTTATAGTTGAATATGTAAAAATTCAAAAATGGATTTCATAGGAGATTTCAATCTTCAATGTTGTTGGTTTGATTCAAGGTGTTTCCGTCAGAACAGTCATTGCGTCATCAGTGAGCGATGCCCACCACATATCATTAGCCTGGATGCGTAGCAAGTGTGTGGCACCCGGTGCATCATTCGCACCTAAACCGGGCTCAATAATTTCTGTATGTGGATCGCGTTCAATCCATTTGGCGATTCTATTTTCCAAACGTTCGGGGGAACGGATAGCAAGGATGTTTATAAGTTCTACCGATGGCAGATCCAAGAGAAAATCGACGTTCCAGTACAAGGTTTTTCCTTGTCTTGGCAATAGATTTCCACTTCCCAAACCGCATTCGGCGAATTGGTCCATCATCTTTTCTCGGATGACATGTGGGGGTTTATCACCACTCCGTGTTGCGTGCCGAACAAGTCGCCGTGCCAGAGAAGTTGCACCTTTTTCCGAAAGTGCAGAACCGACATAAGTATAGTCGCCAGCAGGCATTGAGATCAGTTTGCCTTTCTTGAACCGTCCGAATTGTAGTGTGGTGTTTTCTTTAAGACAGACTCGCAAGACATAAGTGCCAGCCTGTGAATCATCGCCGATGATAAGGATGCTCGGAATTTTCATCAATCCAACCCATAGGCTATATTTCTGTCAACTCTGGGACATGTTCGTCTTCATACTTTTCTATCAAAACACCGATGACTTCCATCAGTGAAGCCAAGGGATGATCTTCATCCTCACCTACTACATCGATTAAATTGTCTAACACCTCTGTAAGCCGTTGGTATTCGCTCTGGGCATGGGGAACAAATACAACCTCTGTTAGCATTGGCCATACATTTTGAGCAGTTTGTACTTCCGTTTCAATATCATATACACTAATTTTGAGAGTAGTCTATCACAATTTGGGATAGATAGCAAGTTCAATATAGAAGCAGTTCAGGGGCATTTAGTTGTACATATTTACTTTATATATGTGTGTGTTTTTTCCTCTGTAGGAGCGAGCTGTGCTCGCGATATTGTGGAAAAACGTCAACATCTGTAAACGAAAACCAAAATTAAAACCGAAAACTAAATAGCCCTGAGAAGCAGTTAGGGTCATTTAGTTCTTTTGTATGAGGATCTCCGAATCGCGACATATTCCTGTAGGAGCGAGCTGTGCTCGCGATCTTCTGAGCAAAATGGCTAAAAACCCCAAAACTAAATAGCCCTACGTGCAACATTTTGTGAGTTGAAACAAAAACGAAAATCTATTAGAATAGGGTTTGAGCAGAATTGGAAAAGCAAACATACGCTGGTGAGGTTAAAAGGGTAATGAAAGCACGTCTATTATCTGCTGGATATGTCACGGTCATTGTGCTAATGGTGATACACCTTCTGCCGGTCTGGGGTTTCAAGTATTTTCCGACGCAGGATGGCGCAAGCCATATCTATAACGCCTACGTTGTGAAGGAGTACCATAATCACGAAAACTATCGGTTACGGGAAGTCTACAAACTGAATGCCACCCTTTTCCCGAACTGGACATCGCACGCGCTGCTGGTATTACTGCTGTACATCTTTCCACCCCTTGTTTGCGAAAAGATAGTGCTTACCCTCTGCATCGGTCTCCTACCGCTCTCGCTCTTCTATTTCCTCAACGGTATCGCAAAGAGAAATATAGTCTTCGGACTGCTCGGGTTTCTCTATGGCTACAACTACCTACTTCACATGGGGTTTTAC
>JAKZUG010000168.1:0-3249 GCA_047516705.1 Candidatus Poribacteria bacterium
GGATGCAGCAGAACTCAAGTTCTGCCTATTAATAAGTTCGTTCTGAACTTTGGGAGACTGATCAAAAACTTGGTCACAAATTGTTGAAAGATGTTTTAAAAGTTTTTTTCCTGTAGGAATTGATAACGGTTTCCCTTTAGAAAACCAATTGAAATTCATTTCTCCTGAAAAGTTACGCAGATCAATTAAGTCGGTGATTCGTTTTTTAAGGCGTGTATGGGCAGCATCCCGCTGCCGCAAAACCTCCTCACTCGCGTAAGGGTCAGAATTAAGTTCTAATGTGTTTGTCTCGATCCATTCCCAGCACAGAATATCTCGAAGATAGTCTGCGATGTTATGCAACGGATCAGGAATAGCGATAATCACTTGTGGATGATTAACGGATTTAGCATTCTGTAACGCCTGCTGCCGCTCTTGACGTGAATCACATAAGACAATGACAATTTTTCCATCCACGCCCTCATTCAAGGATGGTGTGAATTGGACAAATTCAGAACCAGATATATACTGAATTTCAAAATGCCGCAAATTTCCTGTTTCTATGTAGTGTCTGCGAGCAACGATTGGTCTTGCATCAAGATAGGCTTTAATTCTTTCGCTGACTTGTCCAATATCTGCTACTGCACGTTCTGCGTTTTTATAGGCGGCGTTCAAATCTACACTGGTATGTGGCCAAAGGCACAAACCGCCAGCAATACCTCGGTCGTGTAGCACGCGTTTTTTATGTTTCAGAGTATCTATCACATCGCTAACACGATGAAGTGGATTTTTCGATGATTTTACTGCCTGTCTCACAAGTTCTTCTGTCGGAATTAGATCGTTAGCATTCAATAGATTTAACATTCCTACTGTTTTCAACACTTCCACTTCCAAACTGTCATTGGATACATAACTAGAAATAACGGCATCAACCACACTCCAATGGGTCTGCATGTTTGTGAGGTTAAACGAATGGTTCAGATTCGCCCGGACATAATCGTAGAAATTGTGAATTTGGTATAATCTAGCACCTCTAAGAGGATGTTGTGAAGCATAGGTTTGTAGGCCAAATGGCTCTGAAGATTGAAGAAAACTAAACAATGATCTTTCGTTCTGTCCAAAGCGATGCATCGTACGCACGATAACAGGAACTGCCAGTGGGGCTAATGGAAAGAACTTCGCCGCTTTATCTAACAACTCATCTTTTAATGGCACAGGTCCGTACCATCCGTGCTTAAGGGCATATCTCATTTGAGATTTTGCCTCGCCTTGGTGTCCTTTAGACACATCTTGTGTCTGTATTCCCAAAGCAGACGATAATAGATAGACAATCTGCTCAAGCGGTTGATTAAAGAGGATTTCTTCAAATCGTCCTGCAACTTTTTCCCATTCTTGTTTAGATGTTACGTCCAGATGATCGGCATACGCATAGAAGCCTTGATGTAAAAGTCCTAAGAGAAATAAAGGGGTACCACCGCTGCGTTGAGCTGCTTCCGCCAATTGTTGCAGCAGGTAAATATCTTGACGATCAGGATACATTGCTGCAAACTCAAGGAATTTGCCTAATTCATCCAGAATAAGAAGGACCCCTGATCCCTTGGATTTCGATTTAACGAATTGACTGAACTCAACAAACGCCTCAACAATATTTTCATCTCCAATACTTGGGATTTCGTTTAATTCATCAGGAAATAATGAATAACTAACACGCGAAGGCATGTCCTCACTTGAAATTTTTACGATGCGCTGAAGTTGATTCGGGAGTTTTGTCTTAGAATTCCCAAAGACACTATCAATGGATTTGTGCAAAGCCGATTGGAGAGCAATCTTCAAAGGTGATCGGTTGCCGGTTACCAAGATCGGTATAAGACTCAGTTCGTCAGGACAAGATTTTCCGATCTTAATAGACTCCTTTAGGTTTTGGCATACTCCATTTTGATGACCTGAAAATAGGTGAGCAAGAACCAAAGCAAAACTTGATTTTCCGGTGCCATAATCCCCAGTTAACCGCCATGCTCGACTTGTCGAATTTATTTGCAATCCTTCGGCCAAACGCTCAAAACAAGATTTGGTAAATTCTGTAGGTATGTACCCTTTACAACTGTCAGGGTTTGAGAAATCCCGCTCAAGGTGTGTTGAGCGTAAGAATCGTTGGTTAATATGAAATATATCAACTATTGTTTTATTCAAGGGTTAGTCTTCCTCTGCGTAAATAGCATCTAACAAATCTTCTGATTTAATTTTTTTATTGTTTTTTTCAATGGTCCTCTGGTTCACCGATTCACGAAAACTCATCGCGCCATCCGTTAATTCTTTGATATCTTCTAAACGAGTGCGAATTTCTACTTCTGAAAACTTAAAAATCTGACCTGGGCTGCCATTCCCAGAAGCAATTTGATGAAACTGTAAGGATTTCTCATTAAAGTGGTAGGTTTCCCAAAAATCGTTTAAGCAATAGAAAAAAAGTTGTTGACTAATTTGGGGTTTGGGTTCACGATTGAAAGCATAAATAGGTTCTCGCTTTCCATCAATGTCTAAAACTCTTTCGCCAACCTTGTGTATCAAATCTAATTCAATTAAAGGACAATCAAGGTTGTCTTCAAGGACAACTGCTTTTTTCCCCCGCGTTGGCACATAAGTGTGAAGAAAAATATTAAAATGTTGCTTGAGTGTTGCCCGAGATAAGTTTCTACCTAGTGAATCCGATTCTTTTTTGAAACGCTGAATAACAGATGGAGGAAAAATCTCAGGATCTTGCCACCGATTCATAAGGAAATCCCATGCAAAAATAGGATTATTAGGATGAGTCGAAAAATTCCAATGAATGAGCCAAAGGGTTTGAGTATCCTCTAAATACGGATCACGACCTTTTTCACCCAGCAACTTTTCACCCAATTTAGATATTTTAAAATCACCTTTTTCCTGCTTCTCAACGAACTTTGCAGCTTCCACCCAAAACCTTATAGCTCTAGTCATCTGTTTACCAACGCCAAGTCGGACTATTGCATTGTCTATATCCTTAAACAAATCGGGATTTTCTTGTAAGGCAGCGACAGCTTTAGGGATCCAAGGATATCGACAGGGGAAAGTTTCGTGTCCTGTGAACCTAAATGTCTTCACTTTTGCTCCAATACCAATAAGATTGCGTCATAACGTTAATTCTCTAAAAGCCTCGTTTAAATAGATCTATTTGTGATTTTCAACTTTTATTAAAACTAAAATAATTAAAGTTTTCAAATTTTATTTTATCACAAAACGGAAATTGTGTCA
>JAKZUG010000169.1:0-7994 GCA_047516705.1 Candidatus Poribacteria bacterium
AAGTTAGCGATCAGCAATTAGCAGTCGGTTCCATCGGCGGTCAGGACATAAAGGTTTCTCTGTATCAATCCCGCAGCCTTTCTAATCCTGTCAATCCTATAATCCTGCAAATCCTGATTCAGACAATTAACTGAAAACTGAATGACCCTGGTGTAGATTGTAGGGTCATTTAGTTCTCCGATAAGAGCAAATATTGAATCGCAACATGCCACTGTAGGAGCGATCTCCGAATCGCGACTTTCCTACCAAAATGGCTAAAAGCCTAAAACTAAATATCCCTATGTAGATTGTTGTATCGCTTGAATTTGCGCTGCAATCGTTGTAAAATAGATATTGAACTTTATTAGACCTGAGCACTATATAACGCACATCCCCTGGAGAGTTAAGTAGATCCCATGCGACTTTTAGTATCAGTCAGTCTTATCTTTAGCATTATTAGCAGCTTCGTATTCGCGGATCCGTGGCTGTGTGGGACACCACTCCTGCATCAAGAACACCTCGTGCAACACCGTCCTGAAGAAGTTGCCGCTGCACCAGCCGCACCCGTTCAGATCGGACAGATAGAGCGGTTTTTTATTCATATTCCAGAGACAGAGGTAACTGCCACCTGTATCGCTAAAAGTGAGCATCTCTACGTCTATATCGAAAATTCGGTGCGCGATATGCTCACCGATGCTGAGGCAGTCGCAATCGCAAGGGAATTTGACACACGCATCTACCCGAACGTCCGAAAATGGATGGGAACGGAATGGAAACCCGGACTTGACAAGGACAATCACATAACGCTGTTGATGCACGATGTCGGTATGAACGACTCAGGACTCGAATACGGTGGTTATTTCGCACCCGCGGATCAGTTGCCTACAGCACCTACCAGCAACCGCCGTGAAATGCTTTATATGGATGTTTTCCAGTTTAGAGAACGCTCCCGACACACCTTTTATAGCAGCCTCGCGCATGAATTCGCACACCTCGTCAATTGGTTTCAAAACGGCGGGACAACCGATCAACGGTGGTTAGAGGAGGGCACGGCATCTTTTGTTGAATGGGCAGTTTACGGCAATGTGCACACCATTTTTGTTGACGGTTATCTCATGGATCCGCGTGTTTCGCTCGCTTATGCAAACACGAGGGATGTCTATTATGGCGGTGCCTTCATGCTCATGCTCTATCTCTATGAGCAGTATGGCGGACCCGAACTTATCCGTGGTATCATAGGAGCGGATGCCCTCGGTGAACAAGGAATTGACGCTGCCTTAGCAGGTAGTGGGAATAGTGAACGCTTTCCCGAAGTTTTTCTGAACTGGGGACTCGCGAATTGGGTGAACGCACAGGCGAGAAACCAAAAACTCGGTTATGCTTCCTTGCGCAACCGAAAGGTGACGGCCGCAGTGCCGCGTGTCTTCAGTTATCCGAACGAGGCGAATAATATCAGTATCGATCAGTGGAGTGCGCACTATATTCGCTTTGAAAATCTGCCTGAAACGCTTGATATATCAGTGACCGGTACGGGTTCGGGAAACCTCTACGCGACAACCCTTTACCTGCCAACTAATGGACGTGCAGTTGTTACACCTATCTCGTTTGACTCCCAAAATAGGGGACACGTTCGACCTGAAGGGCTTCAGCGAGATGGTGAGATCGTACTGATGATAACAGCGGATGCGCCACAGACGTTCCGTTATGTCGCTGTGGATATGCATGACGATTTTGTAGCAGGCGCACCACGGGAGCGTACATCGGATACTATACCTGACTCTGTAACTGATGCCCTTGGCAATCGTGCCCAACCGAGTATGTTCCCCATAGATCTCACGCCGGGAACGCAGCTGGAACCGATGACACAAATCCATCTCGCAAGCGACTATACCGATGTTGTAATTAGCGGTACAGATGTTCCGTATCTTTATGCAGTGAGCAATTGGGGACTTGAGATCTTTTCGCTGGCTGAGCCGACGAAGCCTGTCCGTATCGGTGAGATCGCTACACTGGGGCAAGCGCAATCTGTGGTCGTTGATGGTGATACAGCTTATGTTGCTGATGGTGCTGCAGGTGTACACATTATTGATGTTGCGGTACCAACTGTCCCAAGCGTTCTGAAGACGCTCGGCGGATTCACAGACGCACGCAAAGTCCAGATTGCCGATGGAAATCTGTATGTGCTTGGCAGGGAACGAGGGATGCTTGTTTACAATCAAAACGATGTCCGCAACGCTCAAACACCTCGACCTCGACGTTTCTTTCGCACTGGTGGCACGCCAATCAATGTTGTTATCCATAACGATACCGTCTATTTAAGTGATGATAGGCATGGCGTGTACATCCTCGAACCGAGTCCATTCGGCAATTTTGACTTCCGCAGTGTTGTGCCTATTCTCGCCGCCGCTTATGAGATTCAGGAGACAGCAGATGCCGCGTATGCTTATGTCGCTTCAGGGAACCTCACCTTGGTTGATATTACGGATATCCAAAACCCCGAAACAGGTTTCCGCTTAAATACGCCCGGGTTCGCAAGTGGCATTCAACTTCGTAACGATACCATCTATCTCACGGATCAGCAGGCAGGGCTGCATATTATTGATGTACATAACCCGCAGCAGCCACAGCGAATTTCCTCACAACCTACGTTTGGCAATGCAACTGATGTCGTCATCCGAGATGCACTGGCTTATATCGCTGACGGGAAAGGCGGTATCCAGACACTTGATGTTAGTACATCGGAATCGCCGAAGTGGTTACATCACTATGCATTTGGTGGCACTCCTTACGGGCTTGATGTTGTGGAGACAACGGCAGGTGAACGGACTGTCTATGTTGCAAACGGTGTGGGTGGATTGCGTACCCTTGAATTCACGACCCCTTATCACGGCACCTTGACCCGAAATCTATCATTGCCTGCGGATACCCTTACTTTTAATAAGCAATTTGAGGCGACAAGCTGCACCAAAGTTCGCGTACAGGACGGATACGGCTTTGTTGCTGCCGAGACGGGAATGTTCGTTGTTGAGCTTGCGGCGAATACGATTGTGACGCATATACCGACAACTGCACCTGTTTCAGACATTGCGTTGCACGAAGGTTACGCCTATCTTTGCGCTGAATCCTTGATTGTTGTTGATAGTCGCGTCCCTCAGCAGAGCAGAATCGTTTCCAAGCGTGACATGGATGGGAGTGCTTATCGCGTTGCTATTGACCCATCTTCACCTTCATACACCTATGTCGCTGCGCTTGAGGGTGGGATGCATGTTTTTGACATCACAGAGCCTTCAGTACCGCGTCCTGTTGGGAGTTACGCCACACAGGGAAATGCAACCGGCATTACACTTGCGGGAAAACGTGCTTATCTACTGGATAGCGGCGTTGGTGTTGCCGTGCTGGATGTGTCTGATCCACGCGAACCGAGGCTGCATGGCGTATATGAAAATGATGCGCTCCCGATTGATGCCCAGGTCGGAGGGAACTATCTCTATCTACTGGATAGTGAGAGCGTCCAGCTAATTGATACACGCACGCTGACAGTTACCTCACGGTTTCGTGAACTCCGGTTTCCGTCTGAATTAAAATTAACGGACACTGCCCTCTATATTGCGGATCTATATCAACTCCGCATTTTTCGGGTGCATCCAGACGGTTACTCGCTTGCTGTTGAGGAGACGATGCCATCTGACTGGGTACCGGATGTGGTTAAATCTACCCCTGTCAACCGTTTAAGCCAAAATTTCCCAAACCCATTTAATCCAGAGACATGGATTCCGTATCAACTCGCTTCAGATGTGAATGTGTCGCTCTATATCTATGATGCGCAGGGGAGACATATCTATTCTAAAACGCTTGGCTACCGCAAGGCGGGTTCGCACACCGCGCATTGGGATGGGCGTAATGCTGTGGGTGAGACTGTCGCAAGCGGTGTCTATTTTTATTCGATTCAAGCTGGAGATTTCTACACGACCCGAAAAATGCTCATCCAAAGGTGAATTTTTTATCCGCGCTCCGAACATCCGATGTTTCATCAAAAACTGTTTCAGCAGGTTAGTCTTATAATTCTGATTCAGGTAACAACTGGATAGCAAAAACTTTGTAACGCGAATTGACAAAAAGACGTTGAATAGAATTAGTCCGATAGAGTCTATCAAACTTATGTTCGCTCTTAATTACACATCTGGAGATATTTTCAAGGAGAAGGACAACATGGCTAGGAACAGCGTAACAGGGTGTTTCCGGGATATTGAAATACTGTTTAGTATTGATGGTGATGCCACCATTATGAGTGTACGGAATCTGGTTAACAGCGAAAGGCAGGTGCGTGTAATGTATCAGAAGCTTTCGATGAGCGGACTCGCCAATTGGGCGCAGTTTCAGTTAACCGACGCGCCCATCTCGCGCCGCCTCCCTACAGAGATTCTTGAAGCATATCGCTTAACCTTTTTTGTTGATAATGCTGAACCCGTTTCTGCCCGCATTGAAAAGATATTAGCTGAATTGGAGGCACTCAAACCTGAAAAATCGGCGACGGATGCTTTGGACACCTTCGCTGAATTGGATCCGCTCAAACCTGAATCGCTAACAGAGATTCAGGATGAAGTTTACAAACCCCTCTTAGGGGATTCGCAAGACCTTGCGACTGTGGCTACTACGCCACCTTTAGAAACCGAGAGTAATGAGGATGCACGTTCTGTTCCTGAGGTAGAAGCAACGGAACAGGTAAAAGAAGCTGTAATGGATGTTCCAATGGCGGAGACCCTGGAACCGATAGGAACAAGCATCGACGAGGATGAACGTGCTGTACCCGAGATCCAAACGATGCAACAGTTAAAGGAAAAAATATATCTACCGGATCCATTGAGCGGACGCGCCCCGGAATCGGTGCTACCGGAGAGCGAACAGGAACCGGAAAGAAAACCTGTGCCCGCACCTATCGCACTGAAACTACCTGTAACTCAGGATACCGTGTCTGTGTCGTCCATTGTAGATTCTAACTTGGAATTTAAGATCGCAGTGCCGTCCTTTCCACCCAGTGCACTCGTAGAACAACGGAAGACACAAGCATCCGCGCATCTTGGTGCTACAGCTGCTAAAGCCGGTCCGACATCTTTAAAACGGAGAGAGAAAGGTGTGTTTGGACAGCTCGCCCAAGCGTTGGGACTTACTCCTGGTGGTAGACGTGGCAAGGCTTACTATCAGCAAAAAAGCGAAGCTGTTCAGAATGCATTTCAAGACCAACTTGCTAAGTTGGAGCGGGATTACAACGAAGGATATGGACTCAATCTGCTTGATTGGGATATGGACGCGCTCTCCGAGGCGGAAATCGCAATTTTGCTCCTGAACCTCATGGTGACCGAGGTGATCGCATGGCGGAAGGAGACTGGACGTGCTACACCTGAAACGGAGCCGCTTGTCCAAACGCTCGATGAAGTAGATACACGTCTTAGGCAGACGCTCAAGCAGACGCGTGGTGTCTCTACACCGTCTCCGACGTTGTTTCCAGACCTTCTCGCCGAAAGCGAACGCGATTTGGAGAAAATTCAGAATGAATGTGATGCTTATCTTCAACGCTTTGCCAGTAAGTTGATCGAACAGGAGAAAGCACACGCGGAGAAGATTGAAGTGCTTATCTTTAAAAAGTTCCTCATTGAGTTTATCCGAGATTTTCTTTTCATTGAGGTCGCAGAGAGTACGCGCGGGAATGAGTTACCCGAGCGTCTCAATTGGTTCTTGAATCTCGTTGATTCTGAAATCATCGCGATTGAAGTCGGAAAAACGAAGGTTTCACCTAAGCATCACAAGGTCAAGGGTGCACGTTCTTGCGAGTTTGAAGCAGGCACGATTGTTGAAGTTGTCACGGCTGGATTGCAGTCCAAGGATGGAAAACGCGTCAGTCAAATGGCTGTTGTCATTGAAGCGGAGTAGAACGGATGAAGACGAGCGAACGCTTAGTTCAAAAGATCACACAGATACCACAGGTAGACCTCGGTCATTTCCCGACACCACTGGAGGAATGCCCGCGACTTTCCGAGGCACTCGGTGGACCGCGCATCTTTATGAAACGCGAAGACTGTTCAGGTTTGGCTTTTGGGGGCAACAAAGTACGGCAGCTTACCTTCACGATCGGTGACGCTGTCGCACAAGGTGCTGATACGATTATCCAAGGCGCGGCTTCTCAATCTAATCATTGTCGACAAGCCGCCGCTGCCTGTGGTAAACTCGGACTCAAATGTTATTTACGTCTCGCCCGGGACCACAAGAGTATCCTCCAAGGGAATCTGTTACTGGATAATTTAGCAGGTGCGGATGTCGAGATTGTTGATGTCCCGTTCGGACCGGAGTTAGATGTGGTGAAGTACGAACTCGCTGAAAAACTCAAGGCAGAAGGGATGAAGCCTTATGTCCTTGCATCGCCACGTTCGACTGCGCTTGCCGCCGTTGCTTTTACATGGTGCATCGCTGAAATTGCGCAACAGCAACAGCAGTTGGGGATTGATGCGGATTGGATTTATACCGCTTCCGTCGGTGGGACACAGGCAGGACTTGTCCTCGGCACCAAAACGCTTGAAATGAAGATGAAACCGTTTGGCATTGCTCCTATTGTTTGGGAGGGTAAACTTGAACGGATGCGCACCGCCGCAAACAGTGCCGCCGAACTTTTGGAATTAGATACCCGCGTCACCGATACAGATATTCAGAACACAGATGACTATATCGGACAGGCTTACGGCTACCTCACACCCGAATGTATTGATGCCCTCAAACTCGTTGTCAAAACGGAGGGGATCTTCCTTGATCCTGTCTATACTGCTAAGGCGATGGCGTGTCTTATTGACCATATTCAACAAGGCAAACTCGGACACGACGACACCGTCATCTTCCTTCACACCGGTGGCACCCCGGCACTCTTTGCATATCAAGAAGAATTAGTTGCCGACTCGCAGTCCTAACCTCCTGATTGAGAGTCGGTATCTCGGTTGTGCCTGTGTTAATGCACTATTGATCTGAACACGGGAACATTTAAAGACTTCTGCTTTCCATCTTACTTTTTCTTTGCCTTTTTTTCCAAATATGCTATTATCTTAACCAATTGCGTAGGGGAATTTCTGATCGCGCCTATATTGCGATTGACCATAACGCCAATTGCTATTGCTAACCTTTTATAGTAAAGCCTACAATTAAATGGACACTAAGGAATTGGCGAGGTTAGGAATGCAGATCGCATTTGGGTGAGTACACCACAAAACCTCGCCAGCGGCGGTGAAGTATCAAACCGTATTGTGTTCAGATGTTTTTGGGCTTTACTATAACACTGGGATATATCGATGCTATTCCGCTTTTCGCTCTATGGATTCCTGAAAAATCAACGCTACTATGATCCGTTTCTGTATCTGGCGTTTCTTGAAAAAGGTTTGTCCTACTTTGAGATTGGCATCTTGATTGGGTTTAGGGAGGTTTGTACCAACCTATTTGAGATTCCCTCCGGCGCGCTCGCTGACCTTTATGGCAGGCGACGTGCCATGATTTTTTCGTTTTGTGCATATATCACCTCTTTCGCAATATTTGCGGATAGCGAATCGCTATTTCTGCTTTTCGGTGCCATGTTTTTCTTCGGCTTAGGCGATGCATTTCGTAGCGGTACCCATAAGGCGATGATCTTCGATTGGCTCCGCCTGCAGGGAAGATCGGACGAGAAGACGAAGATATACGGTTACACCCGTTCTTGGTCACAGATGGGTTCCGCTATTTCTGTTCTCATCGCGGGTGGTTTGGTTTTTTACCGCGGCAATTTCGTAGACATCTTCTGGTTTTCGATTATCCCATACGCTTTGAATATCATCAACTTCTTCGGTTACCCCTCGCAATTAGATGGCGATAGACAGAGTGAGTTTTCCCTCAAAGCAGTTGCGCGTCTGCTCAGCAGTGCGTTCAAACAGGCGGTACACTTCGCGCCACTCCGCCGCTTGGTTTTTGAGGGAATGGGTTTTGAAGGGATGTATAAAGCCAGTAAG
>JAKZUG010000170.1:0-3689 GCA_047516705.1 Candidatus Poribacteria bacterium
GGATCAATCCGCATCGTAAAAAGCGGATCAAAATTCCACGAGAGCCCACCCTCCCATTTGACATATTGTGCCATCACCCGGCACGCATCATACATCGCATGCGGGGGGATCTTATCGCCGGAAGGGTTCAGTTGGCTTCCCATGAAAACCCCGCTGGCGTATAGTGTATGAGAAATGGCACGCGTTCCAGAATGACCGCGCCCAATCACCGTGATTAAACTTTCCATAGTTGATATATGTTCACAGGGCTTTCAACTTTCAGCAGTCGGCAATCAGCAAATACCGACCGATAGCCAACCGCTGATAACCTGTGTGTTTTACACAGAAAACACTTGTTTATTTTCACAAATTAAAAGATAATGGTATATTATAGTGAAGCCCATAATTACTTGGACATTCTGAATAGGCGGGGTTACAAACCCCGCCAGCGAAGGAGGGGTTGTTATTCCCAGAAGTGTCAACTTATTTTTCGGTTTTACTATAAAGCACATGAGCACATCTAAGATGCTCACGCGGTACCCTTTCTAATTGCATTGGAGCAAACGTTGTTGTTCATAACATTGTATCAAATATTATAAACAAAGGAAACCATTTTTTAAGACTGAATAGGGCTATTTAGTTTTGGGATTTTTAGCCATTTTGCTCGGAAGATCGCGAGCACAGCTCGCTCCTACACGGATATGGCGCGATTCGGAGATCCCTCATACAAAAGAACTAAATGACCCTATAGACTGAAAACAACTTCTTTGAGAACTGAAAACCGACAACTGAAAACCATTTCAAGGAACTTATCTATATGATGCATAAATTTCGTAAATTTTTAGTCTGCAGTTTGATTTTGTTGGCCGGAATATGCCTCGGATGCGAAAAGATTCAAGAGGTAATCGCTCCAGAAAACACTGAAACCGTAAAAATCGGTTTTATTGTTGTGGGGGACCGCGCCCCCTATCTGAACGGTGCCCAACTCGCTGTAGATGAAATTAACGTACGTGGCGGTATCCTCGGCACCCCTGCTGAACTGGTGAGTCTCATTAACACAGAAGCAGCACTGCCGCTTTCGATCCAAGCGGCTGAGGATATGATTCTTAAAGACAAGGTGATTGCTATTATCGGACCCAATCGGTCTACACACGCTGTTGCCATAGGTCCAATAGCACAACGACACGGTGTGCCAATGATCGCCAGTGCCGCAACCAATCCGGATGTCACAAAAGCCAGTAATTTCGTCTTCATGGCATCCATCACAGACACGTTTCAAGGTCGAGTTATGGCACAGTTTGCGATTGAAGAACTCAATGTGAAGACTGTCGCCATTTTGACACTCAGCGGCGATGTCTACACAGAGGGTATTTCTGAATTCTTCGCATCTAACATCAGCCACTTCAGTGGTGAAATCGTTGCCAACGAATTCTACGAAAGTGGGACAGTCGATTTCACTCAACAGTTGACACGCATCGCTGATGCAAAACCGGAGGCGTTTTTCATCTCCAGTTTCGCCGATGAGATTGCTGCTATAACGCAACAAGCAAGAACGATCCGTATGCAAAACGCCGCAGGTGGCCCGACAATCTTCCTCGGCGCGGATACATGGGACAACGAGGTACTGTTAGCCGACGAGAACGCTGAAGTCGAGGGCAGCTTCTTCTCAACACACTTTTCACCGGACACAGATGAACCAACGGCGCGAGCGTTTATTGACGCTTATCAATCCACTTACGGAGAGGTACCGACAGGCGGTATCGCTGTTAATTACGATGCTGTCAAATTGCTATTTGAAGCGATCGAACGGGCAGGCAGTCTTGACCCTGAAGCGATACGGAAGCAACTTGCCGCTACCGAGAACTACATCGGTGCAACACGTATCGTCAGTTATGACGAGAACCGTCATCCAACTAAGAGTGCTGTCATACTCACCATCAAAAACGGTGAAAAGCTGTTCCACAAGCAGATTGATCCTTTTTAACGTGAGGTTGACATAACTCAGTACGGTATGTAAAGCTTTCGTCACTGTGAGTAGGTGTCGGATTTCCCTACCCGATTGACCCTTGCCACCTACACCGTCCCATCCGCTGCTGAAGTGGGCACCGCTGCTTGGAGATCAGCGAACGGTTCTGCACAAAAAACGTGACACCCTACGAGTTTTGTGGTATAGTTATTAAAGAGACAGCGTATTGGAAACCTTCAGTGGTATCGCTAAACAGTTAAAGCACCCTGACAATCGAATACTGACTGCCGATTGATGATCGCCATTCTATGAAACAGAACCTGTCGGATTTCGCTGCGAGGTTTCCCATTTTTTCCAGCTAAGGTAAGGAGAAATACATGAATCGACCACCAGAAGATTTCGTCCATGTAGATGAAGAACGGCTTCGTAACTTCAGCACAGCATGCTTTGAGAAAGCCGGTATCACAAACGAACACGCCGCACTCATCAGCCGTCTACTCGTCAATTCCGACCTGCGCGGTGTCCGCAGCCACGGCACCCGGACAGTCAACGGATATTGCGGAGGCTTTGAAAACGGAAGTTTCAACCCCAATCCTGATATTCAAATCATCCATGAAACACCAACTGCTGTCGTGCTTGACGGAAACGGCACACTCGGCTATCTCCCGATGGTTCGTGCGACTGAACACGCCATCGCCAAAGCAAAAGAAGTTGGCATCGGGATGGGGCTTGTTCGCTATATAGGACACTACGGATCAGCAGGACACTACGCACGCATCTGTAACGAAGCCGGTTGTATCGGGTTCTCAGTCCAAGGGTATCAGAACCACGGCAATGCCGGAAACCAAGACCCCAAACCGCAGCTCGGTTATTTCGGTAACCCGCCCATCTGTTTCGCTATCCCCTCTGGCGACGAACCGCCGGTTGTGCTCGATGCGGCAACCTGTATTATGGCGGATTACCAACGCGGTCCCGAATTCGATGCCCTGCTTTCGGTCATCCCCGCTGCTTTCTTTAAGAGCATCGGCTATACGACTGTGGCACACCTGCTCGGTGGCGCACTAACCGGCTTCACCGAACCACCGCCTGAAGATACCGCAAAATGGAGCGGCGGTAGAATGGGTGGCATGGTACTCGCAATAAACATCGAATCCGTTGTGCCGACTGCTGTTTTCCACGCCGAAGTCGATCGGATGGTGCACGATGTCCGCGAAACCTATGAACCGATGCCGGGCACCGATAGAGCATTGCTACCGGGGGCTATTGAAACGGAACGCACAGCACAGCATCGTCGTGATGGTATCCGTTACGGTGAGATGGAACAGGAATCCGCACGCACCGTCAGCGAACGTCTCGAAGTTCCATTGCCTTGGGACGAATAACTTTCACACCGCCGTAGAAGAAAGAAAATCAAGAAAACGGATGAGATTTTTCTTGCATTTTCTGGGAAAGTGTTACATACATTAGACATTATAACCTAAGCAAGTTTCAATATTAAATTTATGTTTTTGATTCCTATATCTGTTGGAAAATTGGAAGTATGGAAGTTGGGAAGATAGCGAATACAGTGTTTCTTCCTATTTCCTTTTTTCTACTCGTCCGCAAAACCTAAAATTTGTTTCTTAATATTGCTTAGAAGTTCAGGCTTCATTTTCGCTTGAATCCTATGTAGGTTCCCCCTCATTTTGAAGGCATACACAGATTTAATTTGACGTATAGGTCAAATTCTCGTATAATTTATCCA
>JAKZUG010000171.1:0-6458 GCA_047516705.1 Candidatus Poribacteria bacterium
TCTATATATTTGACTCAGATCTATCCACCCATAGGGCGGCATGAAATAAGTGTCAAGGTAGACCACCTTGAAAAATCCTTATAGACAATACTCGCATCGTCTGGCAACCCCAATCCTTCATAAGTAGCATTGATGAACTGCTGTTCACCATGTACTTTTAGCATTTTCAGGTCACACAACATGAAGACATGATGATCTCCATAAACAGAACCAGATGCCAACAAGTGTTCTGTCTCAGTATCATCAATCACTTCAAAACGTTCTTGTGAGTCTCTGTTGATGTCAACATCAAACTCGCTTCCCCCATCTCGCTCATCCAACAGACACATGCCGGACTCTTCAAGTTGCTTCAGGATGGTGTTAATATCTTCAAGTGGGTTCTTAAGAATGTCGGCAATCTGGAAGTTTGTGTGCGGCTCAACGAACAAATGCAACATGAAGGTAATGACGAAACGGAGACGGAGGGCTCTACTTTCGGGCGTTAGCAGTCGATAGCAGCCGTGTTTGATCCGTTCTAGGTAAAATCGATCCACAAGCTCACTGATCCCCGTTGTCACCTTTGAACGCGCCCGTCCTACAGTTTTGACAACATCACCGGTTTTCAGTTCATTTTCAGAAGCAGTTTCAAAACATGACAGTATATCTTTTTGCAGTTTTGTGAGATTTTTCCCAATTGTTACCCTACTATCGCGTTTGACAAGTACATTATCTACTTGGTCTCCGCGATAGGGGGTAACAATTCGTTTTACTGTTTTCCATTGTATCCCTTCGTCTTTTGCGATCGCGTACACAGTTTCGCCGCTTTCAAGCCGTTTTCTATAGTCATCGGCTTTCTTTTCACGCGCCGCGACAGTTTGCGGCAACCGATCTAAACACCCTGCGATCTCCAAATCTGCTAAATCAAACAGCACCGTCTCTTTTCTGTCGGTTAGGTTCGACAAGCGAACGGCAGTCAAAGCAACCACGCATCGAGGTTTCAAATTCAATCGTCCCCGTCCAATAGCTTGCAGGAGTGATTCAACCACAAGTAACCGCCAAGCTCTTTGCATGCGAGAATCAATGTACGGACAACCATCAGGTTGCGCATCAATTTCGAGTCGTGTGGTGTCGAGAGGCATTGCGCCCCGTTCCGTCGCACCAAACATCACTTTCGCCGCAACCTCAACGTCATACTGCGGAATATCGGGAAGCCCCAACACGAAAAGGACATCTAGTTCGGGGTTCGTGCCTTTCGCTCGAGCGAAATTTTCAAAGTAAACAAGGTTTGGACATTCACCGCACCAAGCATTCCTAAATGTATCAACAATCCACTTAAATGTAATAATTCCGAACTTTTTACTTGGATTTTGGCGTATTTCTTTGCGAATTAATCCTGTAACCTTCTTCCCTGTCCGAGATAGCCCTATATACTTACCAATTCCCTTACCTCGCTCCAACAACGTACGTCGCGGGTACTTCGCCGTTGCGAGTTGTAGGAACGACGCACCCGGCTTAAATTTTGTCGGCGGCGTTTCCTCAACGAACATGTCATCGCTGTAGCCCCGTAACGCCGACTGGGCGAGTTCAATGTCAAGCGATGCCCCCATAAAAATAATGCGCGGCACTTTCGGATACAACCGCGGATGGATATGCCAGGAAATATGATCGGTTCTTGAGCCTGTTTTACGGTTAGGACAAACGAGTGGCAACATCTCATCGTGGGGGAACTCATCAAAAAGTGCCTTCAGTCTATGCCAGTATGTCCAATTTTTCCTCGAACTCACCGTCGGCATATTGTGAACACTGTAAGTGTCCGTTCTGTCGAAAACCTTGTAAGACACCGCGTGATCTAAATCTCTAAAAACTAAATGAGTCTTGCTGGTGGCATTCGGTTTAAGAACCTGAACGCCGTCTTTTTTGAGTTGATTGTAGACCTCCCAATCTTTAGCAACGGGTAGTTCCGTCTGCGTTTCATTGATATACATATAGCCTTTGAACCCAACTTTATCGGAATCCGCCGGTAGTTCGGCGAAGATTGCCGAGTATCGCAGCGCACACATCTGTTCGGCAATTTCGTCTGACACCGGTGTGTGTGCCTCAACGACACGTCGAAGCGTCGGAATCGGATTTTTCTCGGCAAGCGCGTAAAGCAGATCCTGCGCAAACTCACCGAGACGTTCGCCTTCCCACATATCTCGCCATTGTTCAATGAGTCTTATCGGTAAATGGCACTTAACAAACAAGTCTTGAGCCGTTGCTTCATCATAAATAACAGATCGGTACCGTTTCTCATATTCGTAAATCGGATCGCCACCCTCGTCTCGCACAATTTCGCTCTTGTCGTTGCGTTTTGGAATAAACTGTCCATTGGTATCCCTCGCGAGTTCGTCAGGCAGTTCCAAGTAACGTTCCGCCTGCACCTCATAATCAGGGCTTGTGACAATACCCGGGAAACAGAAAATCAACACGTCGGCTTCTCTCATCTTTGGTTTCTGGGAGAGGTACCCCTGCTCCTCGCACTGTTCATGGAATAGGCACGACGCGCAGATTGTATATGGATTACCACCTTTTGACTGATAAGCCTCACGGATGTCGGCGAACGCGCACATCGCGCCGTTATCGAGTCGTTCGCCAACCGGTATCTTCGGATCAAATCCGTATTTGACAGGATACCAACGGAGGACATTCAACTCAATACCTGCTTCCTTAGCCGCCTGCCTAAAACGCGCCGCATCTTCATCGGCATTTTCCTGCGTTGACGCGCCCATCATGAACTTTTCACCATCAAGTGCCAGTGTAATACAGCCTTCCCCTTTGCCATCGCCTGTCCAAGACTTCAGGAGCACCACCTTGTTCGGCTGTCGGAGGGCGTTTTTGATGCGTTCTCGATTATCCTCAATGTTTGTGAGCGAGATTTCAAAGGGTTCCTTCACGAGTTTAGGTGGCTGGCGGCGAATTGCGTATGGTGAGAGGCTCCGTTCCTGGACGGCTTTAATCTTCTCATCGTGACTCCTCAGTAATCCAGCTTGTTCTGCCTGTTTATTGAAGGCTCGCATATTCTCTGCATAGATTCGAGGATGCATACCATACCCATCGTCTGCTAACTCGCAACGTAACTGATATTTATCTGTATTTTGGGTCATGTCCAGCCCATATAAGTTCCATAACAAAAAGCGATGGGCATTGACTGGTCTTGTAGAGACTTTATTCGGCGACGCTTGCTGAACACTATGGGAATAGGGTTTGATAACATCGTTCACTAACTCAAAAGAACGCCCGGCCCCTGACTCGTGCCAGTTCCATGTATTTTCATACCCCCACGACGCGAACCCATGCCGAGTGAGTTCGTCCGCAGGGTCTGTCTTCATGTACGCTTGAATCGGGTCATCCAAATCAGATGGCAACACCACCGTGTCGTGCCCACGTTTTTTCAATTCAGCTGCGATTCGTCCGCGTTCGCGTGCCTGTTCGTTTCCCCTTTTCCGTTGTTCCTCTTTTTTTGCTTCAGCACGCGCATTTTCCGCTTGCAGCTCTCTACCTGCCGCGAACCATTTTCCTAACTGATGAAGAGATACAACACCACCAAGTATGCGTGACTCAATCCCATCGCGCCCATTACCATACGAAGCCCGCGCCCTGTCAATCGCCGGACCGCTTGCGATAAACGGATACCGTTCCACTACATCGTCAATGAGACACTCCCACGCCTCCGAATCCTCTTTGAAAATGGGGACCGGCAGTACTTTCAAAAGCCGGAACCGCATTTCAGGTTTCAGCGAGGAACGACTTGAGATAGACTCGCCAATCCAATAAAAATCATCAGGAAGTGTAGGGAAACGCTCTATTAACTCATCTAGCGACATAGGAGCCGGACACGTCTCAGACCATTCATCACCATCAAACAGAATGAGTCTTTGGTAAGCTTGATACTTCGATGACCGACGCGATTTTTCTGGGGGTGGGTCATATTTACCAGGAGCTACTGCATATCCACTATTGAGTAAACCAATGAGCTCGTTAAGCCTCAGTTGCGTGGGTTTCCAGTTCTTGCTATTTTCTCCGTGATACCGCTTAGCGAGATGATCGTCGTAAACACCAAACCTCGGCTGGAGCGTGGGAACTCTATCTAAGTCAAAAAAATCAGTACGCAGCGTACGCTTTTCACCATCAAAATCCTTGATCGTGACAATACACTTTTCGACATAGCCGATATGTTGTCCTTCTTTGTCTCGGCGTTCGGTCATCCCAGTTTCAATGTTATCACTTTTACGCAGCCTCCATCGAAACCCGCCGGCATGACCCTTTGCTTCTAGAGACTTGATGCCCACTTGACGATTGATGGAACAATAGAACTTCTCGGCGCGTATATCCGTTAACACCGTTGTAAGGCTAGAAGTCGTCATAATAATGAGATCCAATTCCCAGGATAGGGAATTTATGAAAGGGTAGAAGAAAATTGTAATCAAGGTATTGACCTTTCCTACCTAATATGCTACAATTTTCCCAGACACTCGCTCGTATTCGTTGTCTCCGCAAACACTCTGCACACAGCACTTCATGCAGATTTCACCCGCCGATACTTCTCGGTGGGTGTTGTGGTTACAGTCCACTTTTGATTTGAAACGAAAGCAAAACCACGCCTGATTATCCTACCAGTCGCCTAGAACGTGGTGAACTCTCTTACTTTAAATCATACCAGATCAGATAAGGAATGTCAATTAAGTTAATAATTAAATAATTAGTAAACAAACAGTCTTCTCTGTATGGCATGACAAGGGTCAATATAGAGGAACTTACCTTCGGGGGTGTCTAAAACAATCGAGACAGCACCGAGTATGTGTCCAGAGAGTATGAACATCACCTGCCAGCCGTCCCACAACGGATACCATGTTTCGGTTTTCAGCAGAGACTGGTGCATCTGCTGGATTGAGAGTTCAAGGGTTTCTTGTTTGAAAAGTGCCTCGCCGTTTGTTTCCATTACTTTCAATGCGTTATTCGGCATGATCTGTGTGAAAAAGGCGGTCGGTGCGGTCGAGTAAATCGGTGTCGCCGGGAACATCTGATACACCAAGGGGAGCGTACCAATGTGATCGGCATGTGCGTGTGAGATGAAGATAGCGTCAAGCTTCGGTCCGATTCCTTTCAGCAGATTGAGATCGGGGAGTGCGTCGGAACCGCGCTGATTCACTCACATGCCGCAGTCAATGAGAATGTTTCTATTCACATTGAGAATCAGCAGACACCATGCGCCGATGTGCCAGCACTACCGAGAGACGCATATAATGAAATACCGTAGAACTGTAAAGATACACGTCGATTTTACGCAGCGTCTGGGTTAACGCGCTCACCTGTTTATCTCATAGTTTCAGAAAAGGAGAACCTATGAACCGCACCCTTGAACACACGACTATGATCATCATCGCATTGTTATTGAGCATCGTTTTCACAGGACAACACCACTCCCACGCCGAAGTCCTCTTGCGGATAAAGGTAGACATAGTTTCTAGCATTCAAAGTGACATCTATCGAGAGAGATATATCGAACCTATAGAGACAGAACTCCTTACCCAACTTCACGTAGAACGCGAGTTAGATGCTTTAGATTATGTGGAGGTACTTGAAGAGACAGATATGTTCGAGTTGACAATCTTCGTGACAGAGCACGCTACCCCTTTATTTGATGGTAAACATAACTTGGTAACATTGTTTTATGTTTTGACAAAGCAGCATACAGATGAACGTTGCGAATGCTTCTTAACAACTGGATATAAGCATGGCTTCAGAAGCAATTTGCGACAGGAGTGTAAGGAGTTTGTTGCCAACTTAGCGCATAAGGTTCTGGAAAAATACAAACCATAAATGACTAAAATGATAGATTATACGCAGTGGGACGAGAAGTCAATACGCCTCTTTCAAAGCCTCCGAAAGCTCTCACGCCGGATGAGTAAGTTGATGGGCGAGTATCCAGGAGACGATTTTCTTCAAATGCTATTCTCTCTACAAAGCAAGACGAAAAAGATCGATGAAGTTGACCGAATACTAGGTGGACCCGGTCTACAAGATCTGTATAATCGTTAAAGAGCATCAAGATGAAGTCATTGAACGGCTTAACAAGTTGCTGGACAGCATACACAAATTGATGGGAGGCCCTTTGAACCCAGAAGAACTCACAGAGGTTGTAGACGAAATTATATCCAAAACAGAAGATCTTTACCAAGTCCATGATCCCTGAGATGTGAAAACAGGTTTGCGATTTATTTTTATTCCCCCAAAATAAGTTTCCAGTAGAAATCCTTTCATAAATGCCCATAGAATGTCTTTCAGAGAACGCCCACAAGCTTACGTCAATTCGAGCGATGAAGATCCGTGCTGGCGTTTCGGATCGCTCTGATAGCTAATCCCATACTGCCTTTACTATGAGAGGACCATGGGGGTAACTGCTATACCGCGATCGGTCAGTCAGTTTTCAGTTGGATTGC
>JAKZUG010000172.1:0-6583 GCA_047516705.1 Candidatus Poribacteria bacterium
TTAAACGCCTGATGGAGTCCGTGTAAGACCTCGTTTGGGGGCAGTGGGCGTTGAAACAGGAACACTAAAACAAGATATATCCGCTTTTGTGGAGATATATCCAGTTTTGAAGGAACAGTCAATTATGGCAATCACCGTGTCTGAGAGAGAAGGGGTCGTTATATTTAAACTGAGCGGTAGAATTATCACCCCAAGTATCAAGGAAATCTCGGAAACCGTAGCGGAGACACTCGCGGGGGGCACTTCACCACCGAGATTGGTTTTTGACTTTAAAGAGGTAACTGGGATGGATAGTTCTGGGCTTGGTGCGCTCATGAAAGTTTATTCCGACGTTCGTCCACACGGGGGGAAGATTGCGGTGATTAACGTGAACAAACATGTCAAAAATCTCATTGTCATGGCCCGATTAATCACCGTTTTTAAAAATTTTGAGAACGAAGATGACGCTGTTACCGCCTTGCTGCACCATCTGTAGTTTAGGTTTGACTGTAGCGCGTTCGCGAGGTACCTTGTGTTAAGCTAACATGGATGCTTTCTCTGTAACACTCGGCTGCCTTGCACCTATAAGGGGATGCTTCATGATAAAAAATATCCTCGTAGCCATCGGCGATACGGATTACGAAAAAAATGCCTTTGAGTATGCGGGCCAATTGGCGGTACTTTTAGAGACACATCTATCGTGCGTTTTCTTTCAAGACAGCAACCATGGCGGAAATGCTGATGTCGCAGCGACTGTGCTCCGTCGAACGGAAGCGGAATGCTCCCTCTACGATTTTCTTGATTATCACGTTGAGGCTGTCGCCGGTAACCCGCGACAGATGATCTGTGAAAAGGCGCGCTCCGCTGACCTTGTTGTTGTTGGACTCCCAGAAGATGTGAGAAAGCGTCGACTCAAACTTATTCAGAATCAAATTGACGATGTCCTACAGCACATCACGCGACCTATCATAGTGGTACACGAACAATGCACACTTTTACGGAAAATTCTCGCTGTCCATCACGGAGATACCTATTCTGACCACGCTTTGGGCCTTGTCGCAGAGATTGGAGAATTGACAAAGGCTGGCATCCTTGGGCTCGCGCTTTCAAGCACACAACCCGAAGCAACTCAGATTAAGCAGCAGATGGAAGCATACTTGAAATACTATGACGTTCAAACCGATTTCCTTACGGCGCGTGGTTTTACCGTAACAAATATCTTGGAAAACGCAGAGGAAAATGATTGCGATCTCATCGCGTTGAGTGCAAGCCATCACGGTAGGTTGTACGAGCTTGTTTTCCAAAGCACTACACAAACCGTTGTCAAGCTCGCAAACCGTGCGGTTTTAGTAACAAGATAAACCTCGTACAAGTCGCAAAGTGCTCCTACCTCGTACTTTGTGGAGGCAAAAATGGAGCTTAAGGACGCAACTCACAAGCACATATTATTAGGGGAATCCATCGATTCTCACTGTCTTTTGGAGATTTCCACAGATATGTTTGGGTGTATCAGTTGTGACGGCAGCTTCGTCCCACTCAATTCGGCGTGGGAAGATACCCTTGGATTCACCGAGTTGGAACTCCAAAATCAGCAATGGTGGACGTTTGTACATCCGGAAGACAGGCAGGAAATGCTCGCTGGAGTTGAGAAGGTTGAAACAGGCGAACGCGATAGTGTTATCTTTGAAAACCGCTTTCAGTGCAAAGATGTGTCCTACAAGTGGTTAAGGTGGCGCGCAACAAAAGTACCGGAAAAACAACTCTGTTACCTCGTTGCAACGGACATTAGCCAGCAAAAGCGACTGGAAACGAAATTGAAGGAGAGTGAGACGCGCTTCCAGCAATTGGCGGTAAAACATGTCCAAGAGGGGGATCTGTTACATACGCTGATGGAAAATACCCCGGACCACATCTACTTTAAAGACACGGAGAGTCGGTTCATCCGAATCAACCGTTCTTTGGCAGACTTGTTCGGTTTAGATAATCCTGCGGGCGCGGTCCATAAGACAGATTTTGATTTCTTTACGCGTGAACATGCGCAACAAGCGTACCAAGACGAGCAAAACGTTATTGAGTCCGGGAAACCGATTGAAGGAAAACAGGAAAAAGAGACATGGCCCGATGGACAAGATACGTGGGTGTCAACGACGAAAGTGCCGATTCGCGATAGAGATGGACGTGTTAAAGGAACATGTGGCATTTCACGAGACATCACCGAATACTATCGCGCACAACAAGCAGTTCGTGATTCTGAAGCGAACTGGCGTTCTCTTGTTGAAAGTGTACCGGATATTATCTCAACTATTGACCTTGATTATCGTCTTCAATTTATCAACAGACTCCCCCCTACCGTTGCATTAAAACCTGAAGATATTGTTGGGAAAAGCGTTTTTGATTTCCTCACTGAAGAACATCACGAACGGTTTAGAGATGCCTGTGCACAGGTAATCGAAACCGATGAACTTGCTACTTATGAAATTCAGGGATTGATAAGTGGATATTGGTATGCATCCTGCATCGGTCCGATTCAGCAGGACGGAGAACTCGTTGGATTCGTGATGGCATCAACGAATATCACAGATCGAAAGCAAGCAGAAATTGAGTTACAACATAGTGAAGAACGGTTTCGGCGGGCAGTGCTGAACGCACCACTGCCTATCATGATTCACGCCGAGGATGGAGAAGTCCTGCAAATTAGCCGCGCATGGACGGAATTAACAGGGTACACACTCGAAGATATACCTACAATCTCAAAATGGTTAGAGCAGGCGGATAGCCAGGAAGCTGAGGAAATCAAAGCACATCTCGCACAGTTGTACCGTTCCACAGAACGCGTGGCAGAGGGTGAGTATGTAATTATTACCCAGTCCGGTGAAAGACAGATTTGGGAGTTTAGTTCGTCATTGCTTGGAGCACTTCCGAATAAAAGACAGCTTGGCATTAGTATGGCGCTGAATGTTACAGAGCGGATAAAAACCCAAAAAGTGATGCAACAAGCCAAGGAGACTGCCGAATACGCGAGTCGCGCGAAAAGTGATTTCCTCGCAAACATGAGCCATGAATTGCGTACACCGTTGAATGCGATTATCGGTTTCGCGGAGATCCTGCAAGATGAACTTGTCGGAAGTATCAACGCCGAGCAGAAGGAATGCGTCAATGATATTCATATTAGTGGTCAACATCTGCTGGAGATGATTAACGACATTCTTGATCTTTCAAAAATTGAAGCCGGGAAAATGGTGCTGCAATTGGAGACATTTTCTATTGTGGAAGCCGTTGAAGGGGTGAACACGATTATTAATGCGCTCGCTGTAAAGAAGAATTTGGACCTCACCTTGAACTATAACCGGAATTGTATGATTGAAGCTGATCTGGTTAAATTTAAGCAAATCTTCTACAATTTGTTATCCAATGCAGTAAAGTTTACACCAGAAGGCGGCAAGGTCGCGACCCAGCTGACAGTCACTGAGACAGAACTGTGCGCCGAGGTTATTGATACAGGTATAGGTATTGCCGAAGCGGATCAGGCGAAACTTTTTGCACCGTTTACACAGATTGATACCTCAAAATCTCGGCGGTACGGGGGAACAGGGCTTGGTTTGGCATTGACGCACCGGCTTATCATGTTGCACGGCGGTGAAATCAGCATCAAAAGCCAAGAAGGGAAAGGAAGCAATTTTACCTTCAGAATTCCTCTGCAACAAATGGAGAGTAGTACTGGTACTAAATCTGATACAGCAGCGTGGAGAACGGAGGCATAGTGAGCTGATACTCCACTACTGCTGGTTTGAACAGAGGACAACCCGTGAAAACTGAAAATCTACCTCCAGCCGAAGGACAGACAGAAACGCCCAAGCGGATCTTGGTAATTGAAGACCAAGAGTTGAACCGAAAAGTTGTGCGGATTGTCCTACAATCAAAAGGCTATACAGTTGTGGAAGCGACAGATGCTGTGGAGGCACTCGCCAGCTTAGAAGACGCAATACCACAGCTTATTCTCATGGATATTGCTTTACCCGGACAAAGCGGCGAAGATTTAACGAAACGGATCAAAGCGAATCTGGCGTGGGTGGATATACCAATTATTGCGCTAACGGCTGCAGCGATGTCTGGCGATAGAGAACGCATCCTCAAAGCAGGATGCGATGATTATCTCAGTAAGCCGATTGACATTAAGGTACTCGTCGAGCGTGTAGAAACCCATCTCAGAAGGACAGAGATATGAACGATGAAATGACTTCTGAACTGCAGGAAGCCCCGAAAATTCTTGTTGTTGATGATGAACCGAGAAATGTCAAAATTCTCCAAATTCAACTCAAGGCGCGAGGATATACGGTTTACACAGCCGCAGATGGATTTGATGCACTTGATACTGTAGAGAAAGAGAAGCCAGATCTCATCTTATTAGATATCAACATGCCGAAAATGGACGGTTTTGAAGTTGTCAAACAAATTCGAACAAATGAAGCGACTGAGTTTATCCCGATTGTGATGATAACAGCGCTACGCGATACGCGCGAAAATCGAATTAAGTCCATTGAAGCAGGTGCCGACGATTTTATTGAGAAGCCTTTTGATAGCTTGGAAGTGCTGGCACGGGTCCGATCCCTATTACGAATTAAACAATACCAAGACACACTCGCAAAACATAACGCCCGATTGGAAGAAGATCTCCAAATGGCACGGAGCATTCAGGAGATACTGATTCCGCAGAATGGGGTATTGGAGTTATCGGGATTCCGTATCGCTTCCCGTTGCTGTCCTGAAATGGCAGTCGGTGGGGATTTCTTTGATATATGGGAAGTTGCGCCGAACCGACTCGGCGTTTTTATTTCTGATGTTATGGGACATGGCGTTTCAGCTGCTTTAGTAACAGTTTTTATTAAAACGGTTTTGGCGGAATTCCATCAACAGGTTGAGGATAATCCAGGATACCTTCTTGAAATACTAAATACTCGTTTTAATGATTTGATTAGTTCACGGTTGTTTATGTTTGCAACGGCCTTCTGCGGTTTCATTGATCTTGACAAAGGCGAGCTCATCTGTGCAAATGCCGGGCATTCATTCCCATTTTTGTACAATACAGACCGACAGACGTACGACACTATTGGTGATAAGAACACAGGAAACGGGCTGGGAATTTGGCAGGAATCGGTTTATGAAACCATACATTATCCATTCGACCTGTCGAGTAAAATGTTTCTCTATACAGACGGTGCTTATGAAGCGAAAAACCCGCAAGGTGAAGAATTTACGGTAGAACGTCTCCAAAAATTAGTGTCTGCTTGTACAGAACAGTCTGCTGCGAAACTCATCGCTAGCATCTCGGAGGCTATTGATGTCTTTACCGAGACCTGTCCTAAAGAAGACGATCTAACGCTTATTGCTATTGAGGTTGCGAGGGAGAACTAAAGTTTAAGGTCGCTGGGTTTTAGGAGACCAAAAACGACTCGGACATCGGTTCCACCTGCCGAGTTGGGATGCATCGCGTGGGTATCCGCGAGCGATTTAGCGATGAAAATACCGTGTCCACGTTCATTGCTTGGAGAACGATTCTCTTCAATTTCCGAGAGCCTTTCGTGTGTTAACCAACTTTTTTGCCCTGCATGCGGCGAACCGGTATCTCTCACTAAAATTTCGAGGGAGTGTGTGTCAATCCTGATTCGTAATTTAACGCCAACCGTGGCATCGACCGAACCGTGATGTATTGCGTTGCTGCAGATTTCATCGAGCACAAGTTGGATGTCTGCCACACGTTTTCTGGAGAATCCGAGGTTTTGTGCGAGGTTTCCAATAAATGCCCGGATAGGTTCTATATAGAAGACAGCACTCGGAATTTTAATTTTAATATCTGCTTTTGCCATGTGCTAAAATCTGTTGGTTTTAAAATGCGGCAAGTGCACTTTTTTCTGACTCATAGATTTCGACGACACTGGAAGCACCGATCAGATTGAAAGTGCGTGTTAGGTTATCAGCGAGCGCGCAAATCTTAAGATCTCCACCGTTTTGGCGAAGCCGTTTTGCAACACCTACGAGGGCACCCACAGCGGTACTGTTAATATGACTCACCTGACTGAGATTGACAACAACTCTCTCGACTTTTTCTGCTAATAAATCCTCAAGCACCTTCCGTAGATCAGATGCTGCGTAACTACTCAAGTCTGTTTTTATCTCAAGGATTTTGATTCCAGACTCCTCTCGGAGGTTCATTAATTTTGTCGAATCCATAGAAATCACCTCTCGTAGATCAAAACTATGGTAAAATATACACTTACTTATACATCAGAAGATTGGCGAGGTTACAAGCCCATTGCTGGTGACGGATGGATGGCCCCCCTTGCCAACAAAGGGTGGAGTGGTCCTGCTGTTTGTTTATTGGAATGTCCAAGTATTTTCATATTTTACTATAGTTACGGTAACCTAAGTTGCCATCTTGGCAACTAACGCTGATTTAATTCCTAAAACCTAAAACCGTAGAAAGACAATATTATTTACATTGCAACCTATTGAATAATAATATCTTTATATGGTAATAATAACATAATCTAAGAAATAAACCAAGATGTAAAGTAACAACTTTTAAAGGTAGCGACCTGGGTTAGGG
>JAKZUG010000173.1:0-10315 GCA_047516705.1 Candidatus Poribacteria bacterium
CTTAAATTTTTAAGTCAAATAAATTTTCACAAAAAATCCCTTTAAAAAATTTCCCTCTTCTTCCAAAATTCTTGAAGTCTCAGGAATAAATTCAGGTGTGCCTACGGATTGTTATAACACGCAGCACCGCATCGTCCGTAACGCACGCTCCCTAAGGTAACCCAGAAGCTAAACCCGACTGGTGGCTCTTAAAATGATTTGACAATACCTTCCAAAATCCGGTATAATGCTATCAACTTCAGCAGATCCCGTTGATCAGGAGGAAACATAGATGTCTAAGAAACGCCTAACACTCGAAGAAATGGAACAGAAATATCCTAATGAATGGCTGTTCACCGTTGATTGCGAACACAGCGAAAACACAGAACTTATATCGGGGCGCGTCTTAGTCCATAGCAAATCCCGTGCAGATATTTATGATGCCTCAGGACATTACACAAGCGGTGTTATACGGGTAAACTCCCAGAAGGGATGGACTACCTGTTGTAATAGGACATATTCTGTTTAATCTCTCGCTTGGGTTAATCGTCCTACCACTTTCCTACCACTTAAAGTTGAAGGCATCAATGAGGATAACTTTCGGGATCTACTTGTAGCTTTAGATACCGGTGCTTCAACTACCTCAATTCCAACAAAAATTGCTTCGGATTTTTGCGGTATTATAGATGCCGCCCCTACGGGGCTTGGATTTCTTAATGAACGGGTTTCTACACAGATGCTGAAGAAATACCCAAGCAAATAAACTCTATGGGACTGAAGAAATGTCAAAACTTTACACCCTCCAGTCAAAGGTAAACGCTGACAATTGCCGACGACAGGCAGCTGATCGCTGACTGCTGATTACTGACAATCAATAACTGAACGCCTCTGTAATTATAGAGATGTTGTTCCAGCACTCTAAAAAAGACTTGACTCCCACGCGAAAACATAGTATAATTATACTATACTAAAAATAAGTCAATGTTTTATCCTTGTGTAAGGAACGTAGCACCCAAAATGTTACCATTTCCCATAAATTATTTTTTTTGCGGCAGATAATCACACAAAAAACGCCTACGAACCCATATAACAACTGGGTTTACGACACCAAGCAAAAAATTGCTAAAAAACGGAAAAAGTTACCATTTGGTAACTTTTCTGACAAATCTGTGCGTGTCATCTATCGAAACGATGTAGAGCACCCAGCAAAAATCAAATCCAAAAGATGATCCTCAGTGCTAAAAAACGAAAAACACGTCACATTCCCACGTGTCACTTGACATCTACACGTCACAATTTTACAGCACCCCAATAATTGTAAAATTGACCCTAAATAACGTGAGTTCGATTAAACATTTTGTGAGTGCTAAAGGTAATGCATCTACCGTCAATTGCCAATTGCGAGGACAAATAACTGAGCACTGACAGCTGATAACTGAATCCTACTGTGTTCTCACGGCTGACGACTGATGGCTAGATTCTTTGCTGACAGCTGAATACCTCTGTGTTTTGAAAATCCATTGAATTAAAAATATCTATTGTGATACAATACATATTTGAATTAATCACTTCAAACGGAGCAAGAACCTAAAAACAGATATGACTCTTCAAGAAATAATTTTAGCGTTAGAGAAATTTTGGGCAGACCACGGCTGCATCATCCAACAACCGTGCGATATAGAAGTCGGCGCAGGCACATTCAACCCAGCGACATTTTTGCGATGCCTCGGTCCAGAACCGTGGCAAGTGGCTTACGTAGAACCCGTCCGCCGTCCAACCGATGGCAGGTATGCGGAAAACCCTTTCCGTGTCGGTGCGTATTACCAATATCAGGTGATATTGAAACCCGCACCTGAGAATGTACTACCACTCTACCTTGAGAGCCTTTATAACCTCGGCATCTCTCCCCGTAAAAACGACATCCGCTTTGTCGAAGACGACTGGGAATCACCAACGCTCGGTGCCTCCGGACTCGGCTGGGAGGTGTGGTGGAACGGCGCAGAAGTCACACAGTTTACCTACTTCCAGCAGATGGGGAGCATCGACCTCGACCCGATTTGCGCCGAGATTACCTACGGACTTGAACGCATCGCACTCTACTTGCAGGATGTGGACGACTTTTTTAATATCCGTTGGAACGAACACCTCAACTACGGGGATGTCCATCGCCAAAGCGAAATTGAATACTCAAAATACAACTTCGAGCATGCAAATGTAGAGATGCTCTTTGAGCTGTTCAGCACCTACGAGAAAGAAACCTATGCGTGTTTAGATGCAGGATTAGTGTTGCCAGCGACTGATCACGTCCTAAAATGCTCGCACACCTTCAATATGTTAGATGCTCGCGGTGTCATCAGCGTCACGGAACGGGTGAGCTATATTGAACGCGTGCGGCGACTTGCACAACGGATCGCACGGGCCCACGTCAAACAGCGTGAAGAGATGGAGCATCCGCTCATGGGACGTTTCAGCACGGGAACATCTCCTACCTTAGTAGGTACGGTTTCTAACCAGGGTTCCCACCCGTTACTGGGAAGGGGCACTGAAACTGCCGCCACCTTGGTAGGTGCGGTTTCTAACCGCACTGAAACCGCAGACCTCCTATTTGAAATCGGTACGGAAGAGATACCCGCCGGTTATGTCCCGCCTGCCCTTACGCAGCTTCACGAAATCGCAACCGAATCACTTACGAACCACAGAATCCCGTTCGGCGAAATTGAGACGCTCGGCACACCGCGCCGTATCACGCTCAGTATCAAAGACCTGAAGACCCTCCAAGAAAGCGGAGAGACAGAAGTCGTGGGACCACCGAAACGGATCGCCTACGATGAAAACGGTGAACCGACAAAAGCAGCGATCGGCTTCGCAAAGACGCAAGGCGTTGAACTCTCAGCACTCCGCATTGTTGAAACCGAACGTGGAGAATACATCGCCGCCTCAAAACTCGAAAAAGGTATTGCAGTGCAAGAGGTATTGCAAACGCTCCTACCTGAATGGATCGAAGCCCTCCGCTTTCCGAAAACCATGCGCTGGGAAACCAAATCCGAAGAACCGCGTGCGTTCGCTCGCTTTGCGCGCCCGATCCGGTGGCTTGTCGCACTCTTAGGAGATGAAGTCATCAACTGCACCTACGGAGCCGCACACGCAGGACGAGTAACCTACGGACACCGTTCCCTGCACCCCGACCCGATAATCTTGACATCGGCGAACTTAGACACATACGTTGAGGCATTGCGTGCTGTGGATGTGATTGTCGGTCCAAATGAGCGACGCGAGGCAATCAAAAAACAGGTAACATCCATTTTAAAAGCAGAGGGAAATCTCCCAAAACTCGACGACGAACTGCTGGATACGGTGAACTACCTCGTAGAGAACCCGCAACCTATCATCGGTAATTTCAGTGAATCGCATCTGGAACTACCGCCTGAAGTGTTGATTACCGCGATGAAAAAGCATCAACGCTATTTTCCGATGTGGAAAAGCGAATCAGAACTCGCAGCGAAATTTATCACGATATCCAACGGAACGGACGGAAATTTCGACGGTGTGCAGCACGGCAACGAACGCGTCCTCCGGGCAAGACTCAACGATGCCGAATTTTTCTACAAAGAAGACCAGAAAACCAGCCTCGCCGATAAAGTTGAACGTTTAGGTGCGGTCATTTTTCACGCCAAACTCGGTTCACTCTTGGATAAGGCGGAACGGATCAAAGCGTTGGTGCAATTTATTTCCAAAGAACCACAAGTAGCAGAAACGACCGCCGCGCATGCAGAACGCGCCGCTTGGCTCTGTAAAGCAGACTTAACAACCCAAATGGTCATCGAATTCCCATCACTACAGGGAATTACCGGAAGTTATTACGCGCAAAACTCTGGAGAGCCCGAACCGGTCGCTACCGCTATCGCCGAGCACTACCAACCGCTTGGTGCGGATACACCGCTCCCCGAAACCGAGGTCGGCGCGCTTCTCGCTATCGCTGACAAACTCGACACTATCGTCGGATACTTCGGGATAGAAGAACGTCCCACAGGTTCGCAAGACCCGTACTCTTTACGGCGACACGCACTCGGCACAATCCGTATCCTTCAAGACCGACAGTTCCTGCTCTCTTTGGATGCTGTTGTAGAAAAAGCGATTTCGCTCTACACGGTAGCATTAGCAGACGATACAAAAACGAGCGTTCTCAATTTCATTAAAGAGCGCCTACGCGTCATCTTGCAGACCCAGCAATACGCGCCTGACCTTACCGATGCTGTCTTGGCAGTCGGTGATGTCAACGTTATCGACATTCTCAAACGCGCCAGCGCGCTTGCCGAATTTCGCTTGACACCAAACTTTGAGGACGTGTATAATGCCCTCAATCGAGTACTGAGAATTTTACCGCTGAGCGCGCCAGAGACTGTAGACGCGACACTACTACAAGACGATGCTGAAAAGCGATTAAACGCATGTCTTATTGATGCGGAACCGAACTTTAAACAGAGCATTCAGGAACGCGACTATGCTAAACTCCTAATACAACTCGCCACTTTACAACCAGCAATTGATGCCTTTTTTGATGATGTCTTGGTTATGGCGGAGGAACCGGCATTGCGCACAAACCGGTTAGCTTTGTTGAACCGAATCGGGCAGAATATTTATGCCATCGCAGACCTGACGAAAATAGTTGTCAGCCGTCAGTAGTCAGTCATCAGTAGACATTTGCCAAGAGTTTGGTTTGTAACAATTAACGTTCCGAAGGAGAGTAGATCGTTGCAAAAGACCATCTTAAGTGAAAACCGAAAACTGATAATTGATAACTACTCTTAGGAGAGACCATGCAGCAACACTACATTTGTAACATACTGAAAATCGGGATCCATCTCCCACTCATCGCGGCTATTGCCCTTCTGATTGGATGTGGCGATAAAGAAAACAGGGATATTATTGAAGCGCGAGCTGCTATCGTTCGCGGGGATTATACAGCTGCACAAGCGGCAATCCAAAAGACGGACTCCGGCAACAAGGAAGCGCAACACTTGAAGGCTTTCCTACAGAACCGGACACGTACCGAGACAGAGGACTGGCACCAAGCGATCGTCCAATTGAATACTTACCTTGAAACACTTGCCACCGATATCCTCACTATCTCATTGCTGGAAGATCCGGACTCCGACGATCTCGACCAACAAGAACGGCTTATCCGTACACAGAATTCTATCTCTGGACTCTTCGCTGTGTCGCTTGCTGAGGCAGTCGAAAAACGTGCAGAATTGCTAACCGAACTCGTCGCTCACTCGGATTCTGCTGTCGTCCAAGCACTTTTAGCAGCGGAAAAATGCTATCAACCGAACGCACGCGCGGCAGTTGCGCAACTCATGGAAAAACTCGGAAATGGGAATACAATTGTTGAACTGTTGCAGCAGGCAGCACACCACAAAGATCCCGCCATAGAAAAAGAAGCCGTACGCCTTCTCGGCGCGATGCAGAAGCCCGAACTAATCCTAACCTTTGAAGACGCGCTGACAGAAACGGTAAACACACCGGAGGTCGCGTATAGGGCAATTGTTGCTCTCGAACAATTGGTAAGTTCAGGTGTTGCCAGCGGTACCGCTATTGTGCCGGGGCTCCAACTCGCACTCAGAAACAATAACGCGCAGGTCAGGATGCACGCCGCAAAACTACTCGGTAGTATCCAAGACGAGACTGTTGTCCCCGACCTCGCCCGACTGCTCGCAGACCCGAACAACTACGTCAAAGATACAGCCATAGATGCCCTCAATCGTATAGGAGAGCCCGCAATTGCCCCACTCCTTGAGGTTGTTGAAACGAAAGCACGAAACCTGATTCCCGACGAGGACACCGGCTTCACTGCAGACTATCAATACATCGCGAGTGCTTACATTGACGATCTGTGGATGAAAAAGTATCGAATCGGCACACAAGCCGCCGCAATCCAAACGCTCGGACTCCTCAAAGCGGAAGTAGCCGTCCGACCGCTGATAAAAGAGTTAGCAAACGAAGAATTAAAAGGTAATACCTTAGCAGCACTCGTTGAAATGCGCGGTGTTACTATCCCACCTATGCTCGACGCTCTCAAAAACGGTACAAATGAAATTCGGATAAAGGTTGCAGACGCACTCGGAATAATTGGTGATCGGCGCGCAATAACACCGCTTATTGACGCATTAAATAGCGACCCGCATAAAGAGGTAAAAGCATTGGCAGCGACAGGGCTTGGCAATATGCGGGCGCGTCGCGCGGTCCCCGCACTTACGGAGGCTCTCTCCTACGATGACACCACTGCTACTAACGCTGCGGAGGCTCTCGGAAAAATCGGGGTAACGACAGAAGAGACTGTTCAAAAATTGATCATCATAGCGATGGATAAGCAAATGCGGGAAACCCTGCGCCTCGCTGCTATCACCGCTCTCTGGCAACTCAAACCTGAAGAAGCCACACAACCGATGCTCCTTCTTATGTTCAGTGATGAAACCAGTCCGATCATACGTGCCAACACCGTCAAGGTACTGAGCCGTATCAAGGCACCCGAAACTACGCCTGTGTTGATTTGGATCCTGTCTACACAATTCGACGAAATCTCGGACTTCCAACGGCACATGAAACGAGCGTATAAAACACTCGATGTACTCCGAACACAGGTCGAATCCTTCCAGATTCAGTGGACACCCGATTACCCGCGTTCAAACTACCGGACATGGGGTGAACTCAAACCGATACCGAGCCTCGTTCGGAGTGAAGTCGCTCACGCACTCGGTATCATCAAAGGCGACACCGTCATAGAACCCCTCGTTCGTGCGCTTGAGGATGATGGTCGTGCAACAGTGCGCCAAAATGCCGCATGGGCACTCGGTGAAGTCAAAGGCGATGCCGCAACGACAGCCCTCATCACCGCATTGAAAAAAGATAAGCAAGGCGTTGTCCGACAAGAAGCTGCTATTGCTCTCGGCAAAATAAAAGGGCAGAGAGTGATCGATCCTCTGTTAGATGTACTCCGTAACGATAAGTACGAAACAACTCGATTGCAAGCCGCAGTAGCACTCCGAGAAATTGAGGCATCGGATAAGGGACTTGTCGATATTTTGAAGAAAGGCTTGGGAAGCTTTGACGACGGATACGAAGTCCTCTCCGTGCAGAACCAGGTCATCGGGGCATTAATCTTAAATAATAATAAGGCAACAGCAGAATTCGTTCTTGATGCACTTAAGTCCGCCGATGATGAATGGACGCGATGGGCATTCGTCCATATTCTCGGGGCGACTGCGAAAAAATTTGCTGCCGATGCGATGTTGGCGGAATTGAAACATCCGAGTTATGTGGTTCGCAAACGGGCGGCAAACTCGCTCGGTGGCTTTAAAGAACGTCGCCTCGTTGAACCGCTCATCTCCATCCTCGAAAATAAGGACGAGATGAAATCCATCCGGGCAGCTGCCATCGCCTCACTCGGTGCACTCAAAGATGAACGCGCCGCTGCACCCCTCTTGGCAGCACTCTCCGATGAAAACGCCGAAATTCGATTGCAAGCCGCCGCCGCTTTGGGAACCCTCAAAGATGCAAAAGCGGTTGCTAAACTCAGCGAGATCGTTGAAAACCCACTGGAGCCAGATAATGTCCGCGCCGTCGCTGTAGCCTCCCTCGGTAATATCGGCGACAAAACGGCTGAAGACGTGTTGATCCGTGCACTCGACATCCGAGTCGGAAATATCGCCAAAAATGCCATGATTGCTCTCGGAAAACTCGAAAGTGCAGCGGCAATTCCGAGACTGATTGATATTCTTGAAGATAAGCGGATACCCTTGAACGCGGGTACAGCAGCATTAGCGAACGCTTCCGAACGCACAAAAGCGGCACGCGCACTCGGTCAAATTGGCGGACCGCGTGCCGCTGAAGCCATCGGAAGACGGCTCATCGACGATACAGAATACATCGTCGCACTTGAAGATGCCGGGAACAGACGAAACTTAGGACTCAATGATTGGAAACGCAACTGGAGCTGGGAGATTTTCGTCGTTGCCGCCAAAAAACTGGACTTACCCGCGTTTGTCGCACCGAAAATGGTCGACCGTGCCGCCGATGAATGGGAAAACAATCCCGTGAGAAACGCAGCGATGGTTGCTTTAGGTCGTTGCAACACGGCAGATGCCTCTCTGGATGTATCCGATCTCAAACAGCGATTAGCCGACCCTGATGTGGAGATCCGAAAAGCCACAGCACTCGCTATCGGTGAAGCCGGACTGTCGGAATTTATACCTGAACTTGTTCAGATCATGAAAGGCGAAAACGAAACCAATAAGGATGTACGACGTGCTGCCACGCAAGGACTCAGAGTATTGGCAGATCCCTCAACGACCGACGCGCTCATCGAAGTGATGAACAACAATGATAACCATGTGGAGATTCGCCGCGATGCCTCACGCGCATTGGGTGACATCGGATCCGACAAAGCGGTAACGGCGTTGGTGGATAAACTTACGGCGTTGCACGAAGCCCAAATTACCAGGGGGTTCCGCCTCGATGTCATCAAGGCTCTCGGTGACGCGAAAAATGCAAAAGCAGTGACGCTGCTTGAATTGATTCTCCAAGATCAAGACGCAGAGATCCACTTTCAAGCCGCAGCAGCTCTCTTTGAAATTACTGGTGAAGGCTACGGCTATAACCGCCTCTAAGGTATCACAGACGCAGTCCACGCTAACGTGGAAAAGAAAGTGAAAAAAGAAGGATAAATTTTTAGAGAGTCTTCGGAGTCATTTCAAGCAACTTGATTTTTTCGTCACTATGGTAGCTTATTTAGCGTTAATGGGTATGATTGGATTCTCATTTCTTCTGTCCATCGGCGTAATGCGTGGCTGCATCTGCCTGAGTAACTTAATAAATCTTTTGTTGGTGAAGGTCTCTAACAAACCTAAAGTAGGGAAGTTTTTCTACACACCCTGCGAGCACTGCAGGGAACTCTCAACTTCACACAGGCTGTTAGGGACGCTTTGCAACAGTTTAGCGAAACCACATTTTTTCTTATTCTCTTCATCATGTATGTTTTCGTGGAGGCGTTCTTCAACGTTAAACCAGTCGAACATTTTATTTAGTGCCATAATGATTGCTACATTCTTCGGGATTGCCTTGGTAGATACCTTATGGGAGACGCTGTTTAAGAAACCTGAGATGAGCGAAAACCCATAAACTTCTACATGGCTATGGCACTGTAAGCAAGACAACATCGGCGGAAACTTGCAAACCTGAGATCAAAACGTTCTTAATTATCTTCAAAGGAGATTTCTATGGCTTTTTTTGAATTAAGACAGTACAGAACGCAACCCGGTCAACGCGAGAATTGGGTAAAATATATGGAAGAAACGATCCTCCCATTCCAGATCTCTAAAGGAATGGTTGTGATTGGCAGTTTCATTGGTGAAGAAGAGGACGATCTTTACGTTTGGATCCGGCGGTTCGAGAGCGAAGCACAGCGCGAGCAACTTTACGCAGCGGTTTACGAAGATGACCGGTGGGTAAACGAAATCTCACCACGCGTCGGCGAACTGATTGACAGATCAAAAATCGTTGTCACACGGCTTGAACCGACTTCACGCTCAGCACATCAGTAAGAGGAACGTTTCTCCAAAACGGAGGTGGCTTGATGAACGCTGAAGAAAAATATCTGTTTGACTTATGGGGATATGTGAATATTGAAGGCGTTTTAAGGGATGAAGAACTCGCGGAACTGAACGCACTCATCGACGCACAAGACTACGCCGATCCTGCGGACGATAACATCCATTCACAACGGTTCGGCGGATTCTTGAGTTGGGAGAACGACGCGTTCCGTAAACTTCTTAACCACCCGCGCATCATGCCGTGTTTAGCAGAGACCGTCGGTCCGAAATTCCGGCTCGATCACGTCTACGGCATCTTGATGAGAGAAGACAACCCGGGTGGGACACTCCACGGTGGCGGCACGCCATACGATCCAGCACAGTATTACGTCTTCAGAAACGACCGGATGTACAACGGGTTAACCGTCGTCTCGTGGGCACTAACCGATATGCTGCCCGAACATGGCGGTTTCTGTTGTATCCCGGGCAGCCACAAGAGCAACTACCCGTGTCCGTCACAATTCCGACCAGTGAAGGACAACAAAATCTGCATGGCACCGGTGCATCAGAAGGCAGGAGACGTGGTCATCTTTACAGAGGCGTTGACACACGGCACGCTCCCGTGGACGGCTTCACATCAAAGACGTTCCATTCTGTTCAAGTATTCACCAGGACACGCCTCATGGGGACAAGGCAGATATGACGACGAACTCCGCAACCTGATGTCAGACGAGGACCAGAAGTTAATG
>JAKZUG010000174.1:0-2974 GCA_047516705.1 Candidatus Poribacteria bacterium
GCATTGGAATGGGTGATAGACCAGTATCGCGTCAAGCCGGACAATCGTGGCGGCAGTGGCATCGTCAAGGACCCCAACCGCGACGACGACCCGCAATACATCGTCAAACTCATCGCCAAAGTAATCACAGTCAGCCTGGAGACCGTGGATATCGTCGCGGACTTACCAGAGTTAGGCGTTCAAGAATTCCCCCCTAGCAAGGGGGACTAGGGGGGGGGTTGGGTATACCAAGTTGGGAGTAGGGTACACACCATGCAGGTTACATCTGTAGAAGGAATGCCGGGGTTGGCAACTCTTGAATGAAATTTTTACACATTGATTGTATCGAAATTCGTAAGGTGTCAATTCCATGGAATTAAAAAAAACTCGAAATAGAATTAACGAATTGATGTCAAGATTTGTAACTCAGATTAGAGGCGAAAACGCAATGGAAATGACAGACATCAATCGTGTATCTGAAGATGTATTAGTTCCATTGTTTTCGGAAATCTATGGGCATACAGATTTGAAAAATTTAAATGTGTCTGAATGTCCTAATTTTCCCGCAATAGATTTAGGCGATAAAGAAACAGGAACAGCGTACCAAATTACATCAATTTCCCGTTCCGAAAAGATAAAGGATACTTTAAGAAAATTCGTTAAGCATGAACTGTACAAAGAATACAGTAAATTAATCATCTATATATTGACAGAAAAACAGAAAACATATCAAGGACGAGGATTTGACGAAATCATACAAGGTAAATTCTCTTTTGATAAGGACAATGACATACGCGATTTTCAAGACTTACTCAGAGAAATCTTAGGATTTTCATTGGAACAATCCCTCAGGGTACAAGACATACTGGAGCAGCATTTCGCCGAAAGACAGGAAAATAACCACTATTCAGATTCAAATACTCGAGATGACGAACCAGAAAATCCATTAGATTGGTTGGAAAAAGTCAATAATTCATGGGGAGAAGGTCAAGCAACGATAAGAATTAATCGGGCGAAATTGCGCAACGACTTGCAGGACTTTGCCTTGCGCGGAAGCGGAGTCATCATCGGTAGCCCGGGTGTTGGAAAAACATACTTGCTGAGAGAACTCCGCCGAAGCCTAAAATTTGAGGGAATACCGCATCTTTTGTTACCTATTGAGCAACTGGAGGAGGGCACTGGCGCAAATTTGCCCCGCGGGTTGTCGGATGAAAGCGATTTGATTGCAAAGTTGAAATCCCTTCCTGTTTCAAACCAAAAAGCGATTTTACTGTTTGATGCTTTTGATGCTGCACGAAATGAACAAAATCGCAAACACATTCTACGCTTGATTCGACGTATAATTCAGGAACTTAACGGACTGTGGAATGTCGTGGTTACAGTCCGAACCTACGACGCAAGGAAGTCACAAGAACTCTTAGATCTGTTCGGCATTCTTGATGCCGCTGATCTAACCCGATACCACAGCGAGGGCATCTTGTGCCGACATTTCACAATTCCTCCCTTGAATGAGGCAGAGATTCGACAAGCCCTTAACCAGATTGGATGCCCCGAATCCATATACAACTCTGGCTCTCAGGACCTAAAGTGTCTCCTTGCAAACCCGTTCAACCTCTGGTTACTCGAAAAAATCCTCAAGCCTCAACAGGATGTACCCGATTTTAGTCAGATTCGTTCTGAAGTCCAGTTACTCGGTCTGTTTTGGCACCGACGAATTGAGGGTGCAGGTGATGAAGACCACCGTCTGATTGTCCTCAAAAAGGTCGCAGGTAGAATGGTTCAGGAACGCTCATTGACTGTTCGACACGGGGACATTTATGAAGATCTGGACCTTGACAAAACAGCGATACAGAGGGCATGGAACAATCTCCTGAGCGATGAAATCTTGGCAAAGGTATCTTCGACGGGACAGCACATTGCGTTTTCTCACAACATCCTCTTTGACTACGCTATTAGCGTCCTACTCATTGACGACAAGCCCCAACAACTTGAACGTTTTGTTCGTGAAGATTCGTCGCGTCCGATCTTTCTCCGACCGAGTCTGACCTACTCTTTCACCCGCCTCTGGTACGATGATGATGCTCCTGAAAACTTCTGGAACACTTTCTGGCACGTTTTCCGAAGCAATCAGTCTGCACATTTACGTCTAGCACGCTTGATTCCTACGAGTGTTATCGCACATGAAGCCCGCAACATTACGCAACTAACACCACTTTCAGATAAACTCGAAAGGGGTGAAAGCATTGCAAATGATGCGATGGCGTGTCTGCTACAATCACTCCGTACGCTGGAGATCGAGCGCGACGAATCTGATGAGCTCTGGAGCGATTTCTTTGATCGAGCTTCGGCATATTTGCACCGTAAGTTCGCTTGGGAGTTGGCTACCCTCACTTCTGCGATTCTTGAACGACCAAAGAATAGCGAAAATAAGGCTATCATAGATGCTTGTGGACGGGTTGGACGGCGGCTCCTAGAATGGATCTGGCAAGAGCGAGAAACGAGCGAAGATGACTGGTATAACCGGCTCGGCAGTTATTGGGCGGTGCCCCTGGTTGCTAGAACTTATGGCACGAACGTGGAAGAATATCGGACACTTCTTGAAAAAGTTCTAACACTGAAGCGAGGGGATCATTTCTCGATGGATTCCCTAACACGATTGGCGGAGGATGTTGACAAAATTTGGGTTCATGACCCTGAATTTGTCGGCTCGATCTATCGTGCGGGTATTACAAGCACTCGCGGTCACAATGACATCGCGTGTCATGCTCGGTTGGTAGAGCATTTCCCTGATTTTATTCGAGCTGTGCCATTAACTGCAGCACAAGCAGTGATTCAAGGCTTAAACTCCTATACCCATACTTTCAGAGATCCCCAAGCAGGTGTGGCAATTAAAGAGATGTTTAGTTTTCGTGGCAAGAGTACGTGCTTTGTGGAAGACAATGGTTATGCGTGGAATGAATTAAGGATCTTCCTTGCTGAACCGACAAAAAATGGC
>JAKZUG010000175.1:0-4306 GCA_047516705.1 Candidatus Poribacteria bacterium
GAAATTTTGAAATTTTCATACAATGCAAAATATTATTGTATTGTATGATATAAAATTTACTAAAAGTTAATCTACACAATATGTTCCAAATTGTTATAATGTCTAATATATCCTATATAGGATATATTTCCCGTCGTATACGATATAAATTATACCCGCATTTTATCCAAATGTCAAATTAAAATTTAAAATGCGAAAAATATCCTGTTTTGACATCTTTTTTAGCCAAAACTTTGTATTTCGGTAAAATTATACGCATTTTTCAGAAAATTAGCGGTTTTTTAATTGCTGCCGACGAGACGTTGTGCTTTTATTTTCCGCTTTCGCTTCGGTTTCGACTTGCTTTTCTGCGGTGGAGTTTGCGACTGCTGCGATTCTTGTTCGTTTTCGTGCTGCTTATCTTCTTCGTGTTCTTGTTGCTGTGCTATGTACTCGGTATAGTTGCCTTCAAAAAGGGTCGCCGTTCCTCCAGGCATCCCATCAAAAATTAATAGTTTTGTCGCGAGACTGTTCAAAAGGTACCGATCGTGAGAAATAATAAACAGCGTTGCAGGATATTCCGCCAGTGCTGCTTCTAATGCTTCACGCGCCGGTATGTCAAGGTGGTTCGTCGGTTCATCAAGTAAGAGCACGTTGGCGTTCGCTAATAGCAACTTGGCGAGTAGTATACGACTCTGCTCACCGCCGCTCAGGTTCCCGATCCGTTTGAAAACGTCATCACCGGAGAATAAGAACTTACCTAAGAAACTGCGTATCTCACCTTGGGTCTGCTGTGGACGAAGTTCCCAGATTTCGTTAATGATCTCATTATTGAGATTGAGTCCCTCCAATTCTTGCGTATAGTATCCAAACTTCAGCGTAGGACCTACCCACATGTCGCCTTCTGTAGGGGACTCCTCTCCCAAAATCATACGGAAAAGGGTTGTTTTTCCCGTGCCGTTTGCCCCGACAATTCCGACAATATCACTACGGTACACCTCAAAATTCAGATCCGTGAAGATCGCCTTGTCGCCGAACGTTTTGCCGACATTTTTGCATCGGAGGATGTCATTTCCACCACGAGTTTCAGGTGTAAAGTTGAGTTTAAGCGTTCGCGCATCGAGCTTAGGTTTTTCGACTTTTTCCAATCGCTCTAATTTTTTCCGTCTACCTTGCGCCTCTCGTGTCCGCTGTCCTGCTATATTAAGGCGAATAAATTCCTCTTCGTGCTCAATAAACGCTTGTTGTTTCTTGAATGTCCGTTCTCCGACTAACTTTTCAACCCTTTTCGTTTCGACATACTTGGAGTAGTTCCCACGATATATTTTTATCTTATGTGCGTCGAGTTCCCAAACCTTTCGAACAACCTTGTCCAAAAAATAACGGTCGTGCGAGACAACAAGAACTGCGCCGTTGTATTCGATATTGAGATAATTTTCAAGCCACTCAATCCCTTTAATATCAAGGTGATTCGTCGGTTCGTCGAAGAGCAATATGTCAGGCTTTTCAAGGAGAAGTTTTGCGAGTGTTGCCCGACTCTTCTGACCCCCGCTCAGAACGCGAATTGGAAGATTGAAACCCAGTTCAGCGAAACCTAAGCCGCTAAGAATTCGGTTAATCTGATGTTCATAGTCGTAACCGCCGAGCCGTTCATGCTGCTCCTGAATCCGGGCATATTCTGCTAAGAGATGTGGTGCTTCTTGTGTCTCCATCTCCTCTGCTAACAGGAGCATCTTGTCTTCAAGGGCGCGCCGTTTTTCAAAAACCTTAAGCATCTCCTGCCTTAACGTACAGTCGCGCGAAAGATCTGGTTCTTGGCTAAGATACCCGATGCGTAGTCCCTTCGCGGACACTACTTTCCCTTTAAAATTGGGAAGCATACCGTTAATAATTTTAATTAACGTTGTTTTTCCAGTTCCGTTACGACCAATTAATCCAAGTCGGTCTCCGTGCTCAATTGAGACCGAAATATCGTCCAGAATTAGCTCCGGATCGTAGAGTTTAGTGACGTTTTCTAATCGTGTTAAAGACATATTTCTGTTTTGATAGGTTTGCTTGTGTTAGCGATTGTCCATTGCTTGCTACGGGTTATCATTTCCTGATACGTATTCGCGCGCTGCGCGTCTGGACGGCGGATGTTAAATTGTCTAAATCGCCAGAACGCTATTGAGAGTGCTGCGTAGTGAACGAAACAATCCAAGTGCTTCCATTCGCTGTCTGTCAACGAACGCACTGCGTTGTAGGTGCCCAGAAATCGGCGCGCAGCCTTTAAAATCAGTTGGTGTTGTGGTGTATAACAACACCCGATGATCGTCATTCCGACATCAATTAGTAGTGTGTCATAACACCCTTCCTCAAAGTCAAGGATGGCAACCATCTGTTCACCATCAAAGAGTGTATTGTCTAAAAAAAGGTCTCCATGTAGAAGACCTGTGGGGAGTGGCGTATTGAGTTTGAGTTGCGGCTCCATTGATTCCAATTGCGACTTTAGCGATTCAATAAAAGGATGTGTGGCAAATTGTGTGTCTCGCACCTCTTCAAAAAAAGGTCGCATTTGCGATATTCCCATCGCGAAATGAGGGAGTCCAGCAATTGGTGGAATGCAGTGCAGTTTCGCCAACGCCTCGCCGAGTTGTGCCAGTATATTCGGTGAGGGTTGGGGTTGTGTGCCCCGCAGGAACGGATAGAGCATCACACTGCCAAACGTCTCATGAATCAGAGGCTTCTGGTCCTTCGTTAGAATCGGGTATACCGTCGGATATCCATGCTGATGGAGATGCTCCAAAAGCGAGATTTGCATGTTGAGGTCTGCAGTGTCTTTCTCGTCGCAGATTTTTAGCAGAAACGCACCGACTGTGGTTGTCAATTTAAAGTTGCTATTTCCGAACCCACCGCGGATCTCCTCAAGTTTCAGTGATGTGCCGATTGGGTATTGTGCGACGATGTGCGCGAGTTCTATCGGTGAAATGGTGGTATAGCGTGCCATATCATGCTTTTCACAGCATCAATCTTGCTGTTACTTCTCTTGAGCGGCGTGTTCCAATTCTTGGAATTCGGGGGTGTTACGAATGCCATCAAATGCGGGGTCCGCTTTTGCAGAGGAAAGAGCCTCTTTGTCTATCCGAATCGCTTTACGCAGGGATGCAATGGATCTTGTTTTCTCTTCCTTGTGTAAATAGGCAACGGCGAGATTATAATGCGCCTTCGCAAAATCGGCATCTAACTGCGTAGCGCGCTCCCACGCTTGGATGGCTTTGTCGAGTTCTCCTTGATTGCCATAGACAACACCTAACGTAAAAAACGGCATTACCCACCCCGGTTCGTTCTGGATCGCTAATTCAAGTTCCGTGATGGCTTGGACAAAATTGCCGTTCTTGGCAGATGCCATACCCCAATTGTAGTGTGCGACGGCGACTTCGTTCGGTTCAGGCGCATCCGTGCTTTGTGAATACGGTATCGCTTTCGGCGCGCACGCGGTAAGGTAGAGCATTACGCCCGTAATTAGCAATCGCGCCCCCCATTTATATATATATAGAAGATTCATAATTTTACCTCCATCGCTCCGTTACATTTTAGCAGAAGATAGGTTTGAAATCAAGAGGTCTGTGCTTTTTCGACGTAAATGGCGTATACTTTCGGATCTTCTGGACGAATGCCGGTATAATTGAGCCGGACACGGATCGTTTCTTTTCCTTTAACCCATTCACCCCTTTTCCACTTCACTTTTTGATGAAACCCTGACGTAAGAGCGAGGCAGTCCTCTCTGGAATACCCTTCGAGTGGTTGGAAACGTTCGTCTAAGATGTCAACGGTAACCTGGCTATGCTCGGATAATCCATCAACGTTCAAGGACACTGTGCAAGGTTGGCCTTCAAGATCAATAGGTGCTGAAATCACGTGTCGGGGTTGTGCCGATTTCCGAGTCATGTCTGCTGCTTGGAAGTAGCCGAGCCGATCGCGCTTCCATGTTGCGATCCGAACACCGTTGCTAAGCTGCTCTGGCCACGGGGCATACCAGAAAAGCGTTTCATCACCGACGTTTTCAAAGCCTTGTCCCTGCATGAGTGCCGCATGTTTGAAATTCATGGGTGTCGGTAGATGTTCAAAGTCGTCCTCCGCTGCTTCTACCATCTGAAAATCGGGAATCGGTTCTCGGTAATGAAGCGCATCATTGCTGATGACTAAGCCGAGATCCATTGTCACGTGCCGTCGGTCGTTGTTTTCTGGTCCATGCCACTGTCCGTAGAAACCGAGAATCACATTCCCGCGATTCCATAATGCGGCACCGAGGTGTACTTGTTCACCTTGATGTGCCCCGTATACGACG
>JAKZUG010000176.1:0-11092 GCA_047516705.1 Candidatus Poribacteria bacterium
TTTCTATTGGGTGTATCGGCTCTTCCGAATCGCGTCAGTGCGTCGGATTTATGTTCCGATTCAAAGACAACAGGTGCGTCAACCAGTTCTATTGTCATCTCCGATGCTGCGTCTAAGCTGTAGGGTTGCTGAAAACGGGACAATGCACGTGTACCGAATCCCATTATCAAGATGACCAAAAAGGTTGATACGAAAGAGAACCCCCACGGTATCCAAGGTTTACTCACGGAAGGTGATACCGGTTTGATCTTAGCTATTTCACGCATGATGTTCTCGGTTAGATGCGTAGATATTTGGAAGTTACTCATCACCTCTTGAATCATGAATTCTTCTTTTTCTAAGCGTTCACGGGCGCGGCGGAGCCGACTTCTAATCGTGTTTGATGATACCCCCAAAAACATGCTAATCTCTTCACTCTTCATTTCTGCGAGATAATACAGCGTTACAACGGTGCGTTCACTCTCAGGAAGCTTTTGGAGGAGACGTTTGATAAATTCGCGCTGATGTTCAATCGCTGCTGCCTCACCACGGTTTGCTTCATATTGCGCGTAGCAGATTTCTTCGAGTTCAGCTGTGGACATCGCATCCAAAGATTTCGTCGGTAGTTCCTTTTTCCGCAGCCATGAAACACAGTCCCGCGTCGCAATCACGTAGAGCCATCCCGAGAAATTCGCTGGACGTTTCAGCGTCGATAGCCTTTTGTAAACTTTCAGAAAAACGTCCTGTGTGATTTCTTCGGCGATATGGAAATCGCCAATCTTTCGCCAGACAAGGGCATGGACCGACTTCTGATACTTGTTGACGAGTGTAGTAAATGCACCCTGATCACCATCTAAAACACGTCGAATGAGACCAACATCATTTGTTTTCATTATATCTCCTCACAAAATATACGGGCTTCATGATATAGTGACGCATGTAGAAATCAAAATGGTGCATAAAATGCAACTTTTCGGAAGATTTAGGATTTAATACGGGAAGATTGATAAAATTCTGCCAGTGAAACTACGGATTATTGGAGTCCATGCAGGGGTAAACGTAGGATGCCACGGTAATTTGTGCCGACATAGAGCACATCGTCTGCTACCACGAGTGATGTCACGCCTCCGGGCACTTCTGGAGCAATCTGTATCCAAGTGTTTGTCTCGTTGTTCAAGCGATACGTGCCTGTCTCGGAGGCACCATAGAGGGTTGTCCCTTTAACGGCTAACTGGGAGATAGTGATCGGTACGGATTTTTCATTTGTGAGTGGTTGCCAATTCTCGCCATCGTTTGACATGGCACCCCCGTCGTTTGTTATGATATACACCGTGTGCCCCACATAGACGATATCCTTGAAATGCGGCAATTTTCTCATCATCTCCTGGACTTCCGACAATTTGATTAACGGTAATTTTGATCTATCCAGTGGAAATGGAAAGGTTGCAGTAATATCGCGCCAGGTGTCTCCGCCATCCAATGACTGAAAGAGGCTACCGTCGTTTTTTCCGAGGTAGATAACTTTCCCGGAAACGGCGAATTGGAAACCGTTGATAGACGGGTAGTAGTCGCCGAATGCGGGGGCATCTTGCACGCCGGTATCGTGCCATGTGTGTTCACCACGGGTCCATCGATAGAGTTTGCGTTCGTATTCAATGTAGAAGGTCTCCCCGCTGATAGCGAATTCACCGGTGCTTCGTTGTTTCCCTGCTTCTACATTTACGGTTTTGACAAGCGCGCGAGGATCTGTGGTTGGCAATAGCTCCAACGTTTTGTCGGGGTTCGTGGCTACATAAAGGGGCATACCTTCAACAGGCTGCGGCGTATCTGCATGGGGGTGTAGGTGGAACAGGCCGTTTGTGCTGTCGCCTTTGTTTTTTCTCAAATAGAGCGAATCTCCGACCACGGTTAGCGAGGTTAATGAAAATGGCAGTGCTGGCTGGATATATGTCCACCGTGCTCCCCCGTCAGTGGATGTAGCGATACCTTTAGGGGTTGCGGCGTAGAGGACGTTGTTAACCTGTGCCAGATCTTGAATGCGGGTTGCAGCGATACCTGCTGTGAACGGATGCCAACTCTTGCCTCCATCGTCTGATCGTACAACGCCCGGGTCCGCTGGCCTGCCCGCTGGCCTGCCGAGAAAAAGGGTGTCTTCGTCCAAAACGACTGCGGAGCCGTTGACAGAGAGTGCATGTCCATGTCCATGGGCACCAAGGTCTACCCATGTATTGCCAGCATCCGTTGAACTTAAGATGCCGTCACCGATTACCCAGATCGTATCTCCCATCGCCGCAAGTTTGACAAATGGAGGCAGTCGCTGCGGTGGTGTTATGTCTGTCCAGGACTCTCCGAAATCGTTTGAGACGTAAAGCGAATCGGACCATCCGCCATCCTCCCTTCTGTTATTGAAATAGATTCTCTTGTCAGCAACTGCCAACGATTCAATAGGTTGTGACGGCGCGATGGGCAATTTCTCCCATACACCGGTATTGAGCCGATAGAGTCCCTGGTTCGTTCCCAAAAAAAGAGGATTCGTTCCTAAAAAAAGTGCGTTGTCAATGATGGCAGCAGCTCGTATCTCTGCTGCTGTTAAACCTTCATTAAAGGCGTGCCACGTCTTACCAGCATCCGTTGAACGGAAAACCTCCTTGGTAAGAACGAGGTACATTTCATGTTGTGCATCCTGTGGCGGGTGAACTTGACTCGGATCCGTGATCAGCAATGCGACGGCGCGTCCCTCTGGCCGGGGACCGACGGGTATCAGCGTCGCCCCGCGGTCGGTTGAGACGAACAGATGTTTTTGGGTGGCAATATAGAGTCTACTGTTCCGTTCTGCTATTAGTGTCCTATGGGATATAGGGAGCACAGCGTTGATGAGCATCCATTCAGTGCTATTGTCGTCTGTTAATCGGTAAAGCCGGGTACCACCAATAGCGTAGAACTCCTTTTGAGATGTTACAAAGAGGTTGCTGACGTATTCGCCTGCCGGTCCCTTTGCAGGTATCCATTTTGGTTTTGTTTCCAACTGCGCTGTCGTATCTGCTTGCGCCGCTGCGAGCAGTTTCGCGTTGGTTTTGGTGCCTGTACTGCTGCCGCTCCCGCCGTTACCAGTTATCCCATACTGGTTTCTCAAATCTTGTTTTAGTTCCAAAGCGAGCAGAACAGGGTCCTCGACTAATTCAATGGTCATCTCCGATGTTGCGTCCAAACTGTAGGGCTGTTGAAAGCGGGACAATGCCCGTGTGCCGAACCCTATCATCAGGATAACCAAAAAGGTCGATGCGAAAGAGAGTCCCCACGGTATCCAAGGTTTACTCACGGAAGGAGATACCGGTTTGATCTTAGCTATTTCACGCATGATGTTCTCGGTTAGATTCGTAGATATTTGGAAGTTACCCAGCACCTCTTGAATCATGAATTCTTCCTTTTCTAAGCGTTCACGGGCGCGGTGAAGTCGACTCCTCACCGTGTTCGGCGATACACCTAAAAACAGGCTAATCTCTTCACCCGTCATTTCTGCGAGATAATACAGCGTTACAACGGTGCGTTCGCTCTCAGGAAGCTTTTGCAGAAGGCGTTTGACGAGTTCTCGCCGGTGTGTGATCGCTGCTTCTTCGACGCGGTTCGTCTCGTATTGTGTATAGTATAACTCCTCTAATTGTGCTTCGGACAGAGCCTCCAAAGATTTAGTCGAGAGTCGCTTCTTTCGAAGCCATGCGATACAGCAACGTGTGGCAATCACGTAGAGCCACCCGGGAAAATGATCAGGACGTTTTAGCGTGGATAGTCTTTTGTAAACCTTCAGAAAGACATCCTGTGTGATCTCTTCAGCAATGTGAAAATCGCCTATTTTCCGCCAGACAAGGGCGTGTACCCATTTCTGATATTTGTTGACGAGCGCGGTAAACGCACCTTGATCGCCATCTAAAATGCGTTGGATGAGATCAACATCATTGGTATTCATCATGTCTCCTTTTAAATAATAGGGGATTCATGATATTATAGACGCGTATAGGGGTCGGAATGTTGCATAAAATGCAATTTTTGGAAGATTTAGAATTTAATACCGGTAAGAGAGGCAGAAAATTTAGTTAGCGAAAGACACACAGGGCAGAAAAGAGGCAAGAGGGGAAATTTGCCCTATGCCGCAGAGGAACCATTTTCTGATATTTCATAGTCTTTCAATCTATTTTGCAAGGTTCGGATGCTTATACCCAATATCTCCGCGGTTTTCGTTCGATTGCCGCCCAGCCATGCTAAAGTATCACGAATAAGGGCTTCTTCCACGGTTTTTAGGCTCGCACCGAGTGGAACAGTCACCGTATGTTGGTTTTCAGGCACGTGAATTTCTTCCGACATATTGACGCGCGGTTTTTGGAATGCAAGAATTTCTTCGGGGAGGTCAGTCGGTAAGATGCCGTTGCCTTCAGCAAAAAGGAGCGCATGGATCAGCACATTTTCCAACTCTCGCACATTGCCGGGCCATGGATAGTTTTGGAGGCATGTAAGTGTTTCGGGGAGTATTTTACGCACGGCGCGCGCGTAGCTTCTACCATGTTTCTCTACAAAGTGTTCTGCTAAGACACGGATGTCTTCCTGCCGTTCACGCAATGGTGGGAGAGAAATAGAAACAGCATTTAATCGATAATAGAGGTCCTTGCGAAAAGTGCCATCTTCAACGGCTTGTGTGAGGTTACAGTGTGTAGCTGCTACGATTCGGATATCCACCGGAATTGGCTTTGTGCCACCGAGACGTTCAATTTTGCCGGTCTCAACTGCGCGTAATAATTTTACTTGCAGAGATAGGGGCATATCGCCAATTTCGTCAAGAAATAGCGTGTTGTTGTGTGCTCTTTCAAATTTGCCGATATGTTGTGTTCTCGCGCCAGTAAAGGCACCTCTTTCATGTCCAAACAGCTCACTTTCCAGAAGTGGACCTGGAATGGCTGCGCAATTGATAGAAATCATTTCGTGCGCCGAACGGTCACTGTTTTCGTGTAACGCTTGTGCTATCAACTCTTTGCCGGTCCCTGTCTCACCACAAATAAGCACTTTTGCCACTGTGTTGGCAACCTTGTCAATTTGTCTGAGAATTTCAATAACCTGTGGACTTCTCCCAATAATACCGGCGTAGTTTCCTTGTAATTCACTCCTTGTAAGCGTCCGAGAAGTTTTAAATTGTACGGTTCCTGCTTTTTTAATCCTGCGTGTATCTTCTATCTGCTGTGGTGTTGGGTGGCCATTTCCGTTCTCAGAAACCAATAGGACTGCCTCGGACTCAATATTCGCGAGTTGTGCAGCTCTGTCCTTCGCTACAATAGCAGGATCATAACCGTCTTTTTCAAGGAGATCTTCCAAATTTCTCACGGTGTCATTAGACACATCACCGAGAATAAAAACGTTCGCTTTATCACAGGGTTTGCCATTTCTTGTTCTGTGAATCATCAATTTTACCCTCTCCTTCAGTTGTTCGGATGTCCGTTATTATCTTGCTATCGTGTTTGTGGTGGAACGCGCTGGTTCATTAGAAATCGCCACGAAAAAACCAACTACGTTTAATCACTAATGGGCTGTTTTTCATGTAACGCCTCGTAAAATAAAAATAGAGGCTTCATGTTACTATAACGCGTATGTCAAGACGCAAGGTTGCATAAAATATAAAATTCAACAAAAAATATGAAAATTTCAGATTTTGGCAGGCATTATCATCAGCGGCTATCATGTCCGCTTACTTCCGCGGCATTGTAGCAAGATATTTGCGGTTAGACTGAATGTCGGGAGCGTAGTGAATCTCCCACACCTTAACCTCTGCCTCTGCGAAATTTTCTGTCGGGTAGACGGGAACAAACGCATTGCTTAACTGCCCGTGCAGAAATGTATCGGAGGGTTCTCTTTCTGTCGTTAGCATGATGTGCGTGGCGTTGTGTGTCTTCAGGAACTCTAAAGCCTCGCGTTCGGATTCAGCAAAGTAGACATGTCGGTTATAGAGGTGTATCCAGTATTGTATGTAATGATCTTGGTCAATGATGGTTTTGACATTGGACAAGACGTTGAGTAGACTACCGAAGCTCCAGTTTGCGGCGACGACAGCGGTGTCTGGAATATTACTTTTTATCCAATCAAAGGCACGGGCTTCTGCACTATCTCCGGGTATCGCCTGTCGGAAATAGGTGGCGGCGAGCAGCGTACGAGTTGCGTGCCCACCGACGGGTGTCCAGAAAAGTATGATCCCAAGCATAAATATGATAATAGCGGTCTTTAGGAGGCGTTGTGGGACGCGTTTTTTGATCTGATTGCCATAAAAATCGGCAAGGAAACAGATGAGGTCTGAGGCAAAGAAAGCGGCAGACATCCCGATAAAGAAGTCGTAACGTTTCGCATCACGGGTGAGCGCGGACCAGAAAAGAAACCACAGAACGAAAGCGATATAGGTAGGTTCGTTTTCAGGTGTACGCTGCCGTCGCCAGGCAAGCACAATAAACCCGATGATGCAGGTAACAACTGCGGCACCGAAGAGCAAGTTACCTGTAGCCGTGCCCCATAAACTGTCAAGTCGGCTGCGATAAAAGGTGGTGATCGTGAACAGTGTCAGTGGTACAGCCAACAGTACACCGCGTGTTTTCCAAAAACGGATGACTGCCATGACAATACCGCAGTACCCCAAAACAAAAATGCTGCCGTAGCGGAACATCCAATATTCAAGAAAAGGGTTCTTAAGCTCTGCTACCGTTTGCATCAATTCATTTTGGCTCATCGGGACGGTAGTACTGGCAAAAGTGTTGCGTTGTATCAACACATATCCGAGCGCGAGTGCGATGCTGGTGAGCGTTAAACCGAGTGCAACGCTCCGACTGTGCGGCTTGAGTTTCTCTGTCCAAGGTGTCTTTGTTATCAGGATGTATCGGAGGGCACGAATGCCTAAAAATACAAGTGGTGGCATCAACATAAATGCAAAGAGGTGTTTTGCAAAACCGTATCCGCTTCGATAGGCGGGAGACGCAATGTAAAGCGTCGGAACGAAGGTACAGACCCATATTAGATAATACCGTAGGTCTGTCTCTGTTTCTGACGTGATAAATCGCCATATTTCAACACAAAGGATAATACCCAGGAAAACGCCGAAGCCTTCCCAACTGATACCCCCGAGAAATATAATAAAGCCACTTGCAAGTGTCCACCGCATGCGTGAAGCCGGATGTTCTGCTCTCAAGGATGCAAGATAGGTTATAACAGCAAGTAGACCGAGCATGAGGCACCAGCTGTCTCTATCTCCAACGCCAGCGCAGCTGCGTTCAATGCAGGCAGGGAGAGTTGCTAAAAAGATCCCTACGATGCCGGCAGCGCGTAGGTCGAAGGTGTGCGCGAAAAAAAGGCAAAGCGCACCGAGTCCGATACAAAAACAGATAACGGGCATGTAGAAGACAACATGATAAAGTGTGATATTAGGAAACACTTGCGAGAGTGTTTTGTGGGTGTAGGCGAGGACGTACGGATAGAGGTTTAGGGTTTGTCCTAAGTCCCTACCGAGGGGTAACCAGCGGCGCATATCGCGTGCCGGGAGTTGCCCATTTTCTGAAATGAGTTGTGCCTGCCAGTAGTAAAAATAGCCATCCGGATCCGTCAGTTGTCCTGCTGGGATATTCGCTGAGCTTTGAATACGGATTAAAAAAGAACCAAACAGAACGATGATAAGGAGGGCAACAGTGCCGAGTGTTCGTATCTCCATAGGGTTCTCTTTTGCGAAGCTTAGCGTCTTCTTTATGGAACTTACGCATTTGGTTCATAAGTCCCCTGATAAGGGGGATTTAGGGGGTTAAAAATCAAAATCTCGCGCCGAATGCTAAATTTGCGTAAGCCTTACTTTATTGAGATACCATTTGCTGTGCTGCAGCCGCAGCCTCTCGGCGTTCACGACGTTTTTTAATCATCTCTTTATACTTTGCCCTACGTTCCGCACAGCATCCACAGTCCTTCTCTTTCGGTGCCGCGATGCTTTTGGATGCCCGCGTGGGTGCTGTGTTCGGCTGTGTAGTGTTTGTTGTGTCGGATGTCGGTGTTGTAATAGTATTCTGTTTATGCAATGGAAGCATATTAGTAGCGTATCCGATGCTGACCGCAGCGATTGCAAGGGCAGCGATGATGCAGACACCGTAAAAGATATGGGTATCTTTCATAATTAATCATGCTCCTTGTCGGGTTGAATGAGGCGTTCAAGGCGTGCAGCGACTTCGGGATCAGATGCTTTGAGCCGATGCAGTCCGTCTTTAGATCCGTATCGGTTCAATGTCTCCAACGCACGGTTTAAACGTTCGGGTGAAAAGTACTGAGGCAGTGTGTTTTGAAACTGATCTTTGGTTAGGAATCCAGGTATATCCGGGATGCGTTGTTTCACGAGTTCTGTCTCAGTTCGCTGGAGAGTTTGTGGTGCCTGTTCTAAGTCATTAAGTACGGGTAACGCTTCAACGTTTGTGCTAAGCAGTGATGCGGTATCACTGGTTTCTTCCACGACATGCGTTGTGTTTGGCGTGGAGACGGATTCGGTCAGTAGTAGTGATGTGTCAATATCTGATGGTGTTAATTCAGTGACGATGCTAACAGCGTTCTGCCGGATATTGTCTGCCCAAGTGACATCACCGTCATATCCATTGAAATATCCGCGCATCCAAATCTTATGATGCCAGTCGCTTCTAAACTCGTTTAAGACAGCAAGCGTATACTCGCGTACAGCTTGCTTACTCATTCCATCTACAAGGAGGTACAACTCCAAGAAGAGTTCGGCGAGTTTTTTTCGCATGATCGGTTCATAATCGGCATAGTCGCCGGTGGGAAAATATTCGCGGAAGTTTTTTTCTTGTAGTTCCCTTGCAGAAGATTTAATGCCTTGCGATTCAAGGAAGTCCCACCAAAGCACAAGGTTAAATCCAGGAAAGATTGCATCCTGTTTCCGCTTATATTCCAGATATTCGGGGGATTGCATGGCTTCCTTGAGTGCTTGCTGCGTATCGAGATCATCAGTTCCGTTCTCAAGCATGTATTCTATATCATGCGCTGCCCTCTCTTTTAGAGTTGCTTCATACCTTCCCTCAGCAGATTGTCGTGTTTCTGCAGGGCGTGGTTCAGGTTTGACGGATTTGTATGTGATGACCGGTTCCATCTGTTTTGGTTGAAACACGATCCATCCGATTGCACAGAGCCCGAGAACGATGGCAAGAATGCTAATGCTATAGAAAGGTCTTATCTTCATTGTTCTAAACTCCTATATATCCAGTGTTGCTCCTGCCTGAAGCAACACTGAATGTAAGTTAAACGCAAAAGACTAACAGCCGTTCATAGCGGCGTTACAAGCCTTGTTTGCATCTTTTCTGGCATCTTTACACCAATTGGAGTCGCTGCCATACTTTTTGCATGCCACAGTAGCATAATTCGCTTCTTGACGACAGATTTCTTCCAAATCTGCACAAGGATCGTTCTTATCAGACGGAGACGCATCCAAGTTATCGAACATGGTGAAGCCAATAGTGAGTACAAAGAGCACTGCCAGAATCGGGAGGCTATTCATCCAAAATTTTTTCATGGTTGTTCTATTCCTTTTTGTTCTGTTCGCCTTGATGAAATCAGGAGTTTATTGACATCATCTAAGCGGAAAATCGAGTTTAGTTTTGATGTTTTCTCATGATAATTGATTAGGGCTTACGCAGTTGCTTCGTCCGTCCCCCTGATAAGGGGGATTTAGGGGGTTAAAAATCAAGAAATCTTGCCCAGCGTGCTAAATTTGCGTAAGTCCTGTTGATTATAGATGCATTAGATACTACTACTCTTAGTGAGTTTCCTTCGCAGTGAGACCGTGGAGGTTAAGGGTTTTCAGACTTCTGTTATCCATGCTAACATCCTCGCGAACTGCCAGTATTCCTACATTATACGCGTTATGTTTTATAGGTGTTGGTTGATCGGACGCAGTAGAAACACTGCGGATGGAGATGAACAGATAACAGAACCCCGTCATCGCATTTTGAGTTTTCTTACACGATATATTCAAAACACGCTGAATATGATATAGCACGCTCAGCATACATAAATCAGAGCAATTATCGTGCCAATTAGAAAAACCTACACTAATAGGCATACCTGCAAAGTACGATTGTGTAAATCCTGCATACTTGGTAAATCCTGCACATATAGCTCTGCATATTCTGCATGACCCCAAGACGCATAAGACTTAGCACACAATATTCCAAGTACCTCAATAACAATTCAACATGGGCAAGACTATAAACTACATCAGATTGACATAACCCCTATCAAACATCTCTTTATTGATGTACAAACCGTCCGGCTCTCGCCAGACGTGAGCAACTACCCGACGGTAAAAATCGGTAGCCACTGATTTGATTCTAACTTGTTTTCCGTCTATGAGCCATCTCAAATACGCCGTAGATCTTTGTGCCTCCAAGGTGCCGCTTTCGGGTGCGTTTATATTCGCCATGCGGATGGTTTGGTTGGAGGTCTTAAATGTGTCACCATCAATTACGATCGTTACGTACGCCGAGTATTCGTTCATTTTTCTACCTCTTCTTAAAAATGAGTTATAGTTTTATGTTGTTAGCTGCTCGCATCATCAACAAGGTCCGCCGTTGTCCAAAAAATAGAAAGCGTAGGTTGCCTGTATTTACTAACTTTTTTACTCGCCTGCGTCAAGGTTTAGGATTCCAATTAAGCAAGGGTAGGACTTACCCAGTTGCTTCGTAAGTCCCCCTGATAAGGGAGATTTAGGGGGTTAAAAATCAAAAAATATCGTCCAATGTGCTAAATTTGCGTAAGTCCTGAAGGGGTTCATAAATCATTTTTATTGAAAAACAGTTTTGATGTGAGTTACATGAGAGTGATTCATTATTCATGGAATTTTTGTACCGCAAACTTGCCTCGCAGTGAGAGTTTGCGGGAAACCACTAAACAGAATCTAATAAAGCGCACCGCAAAGTCCACAATCCCAACGAAATTTAAGTATTTAAATCGGTAATCCCATATCCGGTAGGCGCTGTTCATAATAAAAAGGCATGGGGACCGTAGGTTGGGTAGGGGCATTTAGTTCTCTTGTAGGAGGGATTTCCGAATC
>JAKZUG010000177.1:0-5370 GCA_047516705.1 Candidatus Poribacteria bacterium
GTACGGGTAACACCAAGGATCGCTATGCAACAAGGCGAATTGCTGATAATTTACGTTATGTTGGCGATCGCTTCTTCATTGGCAGGACACGATGTACTTCGCGTCTTGATCCCGATGATCCCTTATGCATTCTGGTACGCAACCCCGGAAAATGACTGGGCAGACCTGTTTCATCGGTATATTCCAGATTGGATGGCTGTCAAGGAGCGGTCCTTCTTAACAGAGTATTATCGCGGCGAAACCACGCTTTACCAATGGGAAACTGTACAAGGTTGGCTGACGACAACTGTTACTTGGGGAGGCTTCCTATGTGTGATGGTATTCCTGATGGTGTGTATCAACAGTCTTGTTCGGAAGCAGTGGACAGAGCACGAGAAACTGAGTTATCCTATTATTCAGTTGCCCCTTGAATTGACAAGCGGTGGTAGAACAAACTTGTTAACGAACAGGATGATGTGGCTTGGGTTCGGGATTGCAGGTGCAATTGACATTCTCAACGGGCTTCACTATCTTTATCCGACTGTGCCGAGTTTGGGCGGGAGGCTCTACGATTTACGTCCGTTCTTTACACAGAAACCGTGGAGTGCAGTGGGTTGGACTCCTATCGCTGTTTTTCCGTTCGCGGTGGGCATTGCGTTCTTTATTCCGCTTGACCTATCGTTTTCATGCTGGTTTTTCTACCTCTTTTGGAAGGTAGAGCGCGTCCTTGGAGATGCTTTAGGTGTGCGGGGCATGCCGAATTTCCCTTTCACGGATGAGCAATCTTTCGGTGCATATCTTGGCTTGTTCGTTATCGCAATTGTAGCGACGCGAAAGCATCTTGCACAAGTTGGACGTAAGTTATTTAGAAACGACCCGCGCGTTGACGATTCAGACGAACCGATGTCCTATCGGGTGACGGTGTTAGGACTTATCGCAAGTCTTATCTTTATCGTCGGGTTCTGTAAAATAGCGGGTATGTCTATTTGGGCGATCCTCGTGTTTTTTGGCATCTATTATGCGATCTCTACTGCGGTAACTCGGATGCGAGCGGAACTCGGTTCGCCGGTCCACGATCTGCACTTCATCGGACCCGATGAGATGATGCCTCGTATCTTTGGGACGCGTCTGCTGGGTCCACACAATTTGACGATAATGGCGTACCTCTTCTTTTTCAATCGTGCATACCGTGGACATCCGATGCCACATATCTTGGAGGGATTTAAATTAGCGGAACGGACGGGAATTTCTAATAGACGGTTGTTGATCGCGATGTGCATTGCGATTGTTATGGGGACATTCGCCTCTTTCTGGGCATTTTATCATATTTCTTACATTGAAGGCGCACGCGATTGGTTCGCGGGAAGACCCTTCAACCGACTCCAAAGTTGGCTGACTTCGCCGAGAACTCCAGATGTGCCAGCAATTGTCGCAATGTGTATCGGATTCCTCATTACCGGTTTTCTAATGATAATGCGGATGCGACTCTTTTGGTGGCCCTTTCACCCCGCTGGGTTTGCAATCTCTAGCAGCTGGTCGATGAATGTGTTTTGGTTTTCGATCTTGGTGAGTTCTGTCATCAAGTGGATTATACTTCGGCACGGTGGTGTGAGTGCCCACCGAAAACTTATTCCGTTCTTTCTCGGTCTAATCTTGGGAGAATTTATCATCGGTAGTATATGGAGCCTCATAGGAATCACGACGAACCAACCGATGTACCGCTTCCTATTTTAGAACTTGTCGCTTTTTTCTGACGGTGTTGCCTAACTAATGGTAGGATATACTCAAAGTCCCCCTGATAAGGGGGATTTAGGGGGTTTCTTCTAAAACGAACAAGGAAACCAAACCATTCTGTGGACAATACCCTCTTTTTTCTTTTAGGCACACTTCCAACCGCGTGCCTCGCACACTATTTTTCTTTGCTTGTAGCTGTGCGATTCATCACATGTTCGGTTTCGACAGTGGCTGAATATAATGAATCTGCCTTGCAATTTCTGTGAAGCCCATTGCTGGATAAAAACTGGTGCCTACAGGGTTCTGTTCCAACGTTTCAATGCGAGCGTAAAGCATTCCTTCCACTTGTAGATACGTCAATGCTTTTTCAATTAGCTGCCTACCGATACCACGGCGTTGAAACTGCGGCAGCACAGCAAGGTTGGGAATGCCACCGATCCGGGTTGAAAGATTAAGTCGGGTTGTGATGTAACCAGCGATCTCACCATCAACCTCCGCCACAAAAATCCCATCCGGGTTTGCTGCTGCATCGTCATCAATATGGGACATTTTGCGTTCTTCCCATCCCACATCACCGATACACCCAAACCGGTCTTCAATATTTTTGTCTATAGAGACCTTCTCAAAACAGATAGCGGTTATTTGTCGAAGCGTTTGCAGGTCGCTCGGTTTATAGTTTCGGATCATCTTTTTATTTCTTTTTGTAGATGTGTGTACAAAGTGTGTCCATATCAGACTGCTTCCAGTAGCGGTGAAATTTTTTATCGAACTCACGTGTATAAAGGTATGTTATACCGTATCCGAAAAAAAATCAAGTTTTTTGCCCCAAAAGATTTGAGATGCTAAAATGGAAAACCGAAAACGAAACTGAATGGCTCTGAGATTCAGATAACCGCTCTTGAGAAATATGCGAACATCTGATATAATTGTGAACAGAATATTCTCAGGAGGAACATTACGTGATCCGTGAAGCAATTCAGCAGGTTATGGCAGGCAATGCCTTAACCGAAGCAGAGATGGTTGATACGATGAACGAGATTATGGAAGGTAAGACGACAGACGCACAGATCGCCTGTTTTCTTACTGCACTGCGGCTCAAAGGCGAGACAATAGAAGAACTTACAGGCGCAACACGTGCGATGCGTGCCAAATCCACGCTTGTTCCCACACTTCATAAGCCTGACTTGAATGCTACGCCGAAAGTCCCACGGCTTGTCGATACATGTAGCACGGGTGGTACAGGTTTGAACCATTTCAATATCTCAACAACTTCCGCCATCGTTACTGCTGGAGCAGGTGTGCCAGTCGCGAAGCACGGTAATCGGGGTGTAACGCGGCAGAGCGGCAGTGCGAATGTGCTGATGGCATTGGGTGTGAATATTGAAATTGGTCCTGAACACGTCGGGCAATGCATTGATGAAGTTGGTATCGGTTTTCTGTTTGCGCCAGTGCTGCACGGTGCGATGAAATATGCTATCGGACCGCGGCGAGAAATCGGGATTCGCACGATTTTCAATGCCATAGCACCATTGACCAACCCCGCAGGACCACAGGCACAGGTGATCGGTGTCTATGCACCAGAACTGACTGAAGCGCACGCAAATGCCCTCAACAACCTTGGGTGCCAGCACGCATTTATTGTGCATGGGGATGATGGCTTAGATGATTTTACAACGACCACGACCACACGTGTCTCGGAGCTCCGAAACGGCAACGTTGAAACCTATACGCTTGATCCCACAACCCTTGGAATCCCGAAAGCTGCACCTGAAGCACTCCTTGGCGGGGCACCGGAGGAAAACGCTGAAGTCATCGTTGATCTCCTGAAAGGCGAAAAGGGACCCAAGCGCGATATTGCCGTGCTCAACGCTGGTGCAGCGATTGTTGCGAGTGGGAAAGCAGATAGCCTTGATGCTGGAATTGAACTTGCATCGGAATCTATTGACTCAGGCGAGGCACTCGCGAAATTAGAAGGACTGAAGAGAGTTTCAAACAATTAACCTTTTGTGGAAAAGGTTGCGGAGGGACAGACGGATTGATACTCGATACGATCATTGCACATAAACGGAAAGAGTTGGCAACTGAACAGAGGCAGGTACCGCTCGCGAAGTTGGAAGCGGAGGTCCCGAACCTTCCACCGACGCGGGATTTTGGCGCAGCTTGCAAGCCAAAACTTGCTGTCAAAAGCCGCGATGCCATCGCAGATAGCGATACCGTCAAACTTATCGCTGAGGTGAAGAAAAAATCGCCTAGTAAAGGTATTATCCGCGAAGATTTCCATCCGGTGTCGATTGCCGCAACCTACGTCGAGAATGGTGCAGCTGCTGTTTCCGTGCTCACAGATAAACATTTTTTCGCAGGTGAACTTGACTATCTCCGCGCAATTCGGGACACTGTTGATGTACCGCTGTTAAGGAAAGATTTCACGATTGATCCGTATCACATCTACCAAGCACGTGTCGCAGGGGCAGATGCGATTTTACTGATTGTAGCGGCGTTGACAGTAGCACAGCTGAGGACGTTCATGAAGATCGCAGCGTCATTGTCGCTGGCGTGTCTGGTGGAGGTGCATACACGTGAAGAATTGGCGATTGCGTTGGACGTGGATGCACAGATTATCGGTATCAACAACCGTAATTTACACACATTTCACACCGACATTGCCACGACATTCCAGTTGCGTGAATCTATTCCAACCGATAAGATTGTGGTGAGTGAAAGCGGTATCTACTCACGTGAAGATGTGGTGAAGTTGAAGGAAGCCGGTATCCATGCGATGCTTGTCGGTGAGTCGTTGATGCGGAGTCCTGACATTGGCAAACAGGTTCGATGCCTTTTAAACTATTAAATCTGGGCACCGTTCCAAATGTAAAGCAAAGACAAATTATGCCATTTAAGGCATAATTTCATTTCACGGTAGTTTTCGATTAACTCAATGCATCTTCTGGGCAGTTGGGCAGTAGATGCTTTTCTTCTAAATACGGTCTTCGGGAATTACAGGGAGGTAACGGTAATTCCGTGCCGTTTTAGGAGTGCAGTGGTTACGCCGTTGCCGGACGTGAGTGTGCCTGAAAAAGTGCCGTCGTAGATGTCACCGCAACCACAGGACGGACTTCTCGCTTTGAGAATCACCTGCGTTGCCCCGTGCGATTGCACAACTTGTAAGGCGTGATGGGCACCCTTCAAATATGCCTCAGTCACATCTGTCCCATCAATAGTCATGACTTTTGCCTTACCATTGAGGACATCATCCCCATCGCCGCCGACAATCTCCGCGGGAGGGCGCGGCGTTGACAGCCCACCTGCCTCTTCCGGACAGACAGGAATAAGTTGGTATGTCTCTTTCTGTTTTATTGCTGTGTCGTTTCGACTGTCGCCGCCGTCGTATCGGCAGCGAACGCCCAGTAGACAAGCACTAATGATCACTTTCATCTTCCTGCAATTCCTTGAACTCATTCATGATTAAGTCCGTCTCACCTGCTTTCAGCTGCAGGTAGGTATCCTCTAATTGGCAGAGTATTGCGCGCAATAGTAAGGCACGGCAGACCTCAGTGTTCTGATTTTCAGAGTGCCCGCACGCTATCCGCACAGATGTTGCGATCTCTCGCAATTCAGACGGAAAATTCTCCAAAACGATATTGACATTCACGCCGAAAC
>JAKZUG010000178.1:0-5685 GCA_047516705.1 Candidatus Poribacteria bacterium
ATCACATACAGGGCAACGGGTCCCAGATCGTATCCGAAAGCCTTCAGTCGGTTGAGCGGCGCATAGGCGAGTTCGCCGAGAAGTACGGCATCCATATCGAGATGAACATTGCCAGCGAACCGGGAAATCAGAATCACACCGATGCTGAAAAGAGCAGGGAATGTCAATCCGATCGCGGCATCCTCTTTTATCAGCTTTGTCCGTTGTAGCAGCTCAACGAAAAAGACAGTGAGCACACCGGTTCCCGCCGCAGCAAGGATTAGAAGCGGTGAAGATAGACTCTCCGTCAGAAAAAAAGCGAGCACAATGCCGGGGAGGATGGCGTGGCTAATCGCGTCGCTCATTAAGGTCATCCGCCGCAGCACCAAGAACACGCCGGGCAAGGCACATGCCACTGCTGTGACAATCGCAATGAGTAGGATATCAAGGTGACCTTGGAACACTTCTGTCATTTACTCCCACGATGTGGATGTTTTCACTCACCCGTCGTCATCTTCAGATTATGTCTATTTTGCCGCTGGCGCGCCCAATCCGATAATAGCCCACGGTTCGGGGCAAAAATGATCGAGAATCCCACCACGGCTGTCGCGCATAAAACAATCGTTGGACCGGTCGGGATACGAGACGCGGTGCTGCTGATAATTGTCCCGCTCACGCCTGCGAATGCACCAAAGCACGCCGCGAGAAAAACCATCAAGATTAATCGGTTAGTCCACTGCCTCGCTGCGACTGCCGGTGCCACTAACATAGCACTCATCAATACGGCACCAACCGCCTGTAAACCGAGTACAATCGCGATAACGAGAAGACTTGTCAGCAATATGTCAAGTGCGCGGATCGGTAGCCCGATAGATGCAGCAAAACCTTCATCAAAAACAAGCAGTTTCAACTCTTTCCAAAAGATTAACATGATGACAATAGCAACTCCACCGAGTATCCCTATTGTTAGAACGTCGCGCGCCAGAATTGTTGCGGCTTGACCGAAAAGAAACGTATCTAATCCTGCCTGATTCGCATTGCCTGTGCGCTGAATCAACGTATGTAGAACCAATCCGAAACCGAAAAAACTGGATAGCACAATAGCGAGTGCACTATCGTATTTGATTCGCGTTAATCGGACGATACTTAAAATAAGGAGCGTCCCTAACCATCCTACAATCGCTGCGCCCATTATCAGAATAAGGGGTGCTTTGCTTCCTGTCAGTAAAAATGCAATTGCAATACCGGGCAGTGCGGCATGTGAGATCGCATCCCCGAGAAGACTTTGCCTACGTAAAACGGCGTAACTACCGAGCGCACCGCTTACAGCACCGAGAAGCGCTGCACCGATAGCAACAATCATAAGCGTATAGTCAAAGTGGATTGGGATATGTAAAATTTCCATTTATAGTAAAGTTTGAAAATATGTGAACATTTCAGAGAGTGACAACCCTTCCCATCCACGCTGGCGAGGTTTGTAACCTCGCCCCATAATGACCAAGTAATTGTAGATTTTACTATAGTTACGGTATACGGAGTGTTCTATTGCTTTGTCACGGCACACGGCGTGTGCCTACTGCTTTGTCATAAACGCGAAGCGGCCACCGTAAGTAGTGCGTAAATTTTCAGCGGTGAATGTTTCACCAACAGGACCGCTGGCTATCCGGCGGATGTTCAGTAGCATCACCCAGTCGAAATAGTCGGTTACAGTTTGCAAGTCATGATGTACGACAACGACGGTTTTCCCATTCGCTCGAAGTTCTTGAAGTAATGTTACGATTGCGCGCTCCGTAGTCGCATCTACACCTTGGAAGGGTTCATCCATCAAATAGATTGTGGCATCCTGAACGAGTGCGCGGGCAAGAAAAACACGTTGTTGTTGACCACCGGAAAGTTGACTGATTTGGCGGGTGGTATACGCCTCCATGCCGACCTTCTCCAGTGCATGCATAGCGAGCTCTCTCTCCTGCTTTCTTGGTCGTCGCACCCACCCGAGCGCACCGTAACGTCCCATCATGACGACATCCAAGACGTTTGTCGGAAAATCCCAGTCAACGCTGCCTCGCTGCGGAACATAGCCGACAAGACGTCGCTGTGCCTCATAGGGTTTGTTGTAAATCAAAACATTACCTGCTGCAGGACGGACCAGCCCTAAAATCGCCTTGATCAATGTCGTCTTGCCTGCACCGTTCGGACCGACGATTGCCAAAAGCACCCCGGGGGGCACATCAAGATCAATATCCCACAAGACAGGTTTATCCTGATAGGCAACCGTTAGATCGGTTACCTCAATGGCTTTTGGTTCAGTCGGTTGCATGCCTAATTTCCTCCCGTAGGAGAGGTTTGTAACCCCGATTCCTCTGTAGGAGGGGTTTGTAACCCCGATTCTTTTATGAGTGCCTTCACAATCGTGTCAATATTATGACGAACCATTCCGATATAGGTGCCTTCAGGTGTCCCCTCATTTCCCATTGCATCAGAGAAAAGTTCTCCGCCAATTTCCACATCAAACCCTTTTGATTTCACAGCCGCTTTCACTGCTTCAAGACTCTTTGAAGAGACAGACGATTCCACAAAAATCGCGGGAATACGGCGTTCTGCGATGAAGATAGCTAATTCTTGCACATCCGCGATGCCAGCCTCTGTTGCGGTGCTAATCCCCTGCAAGCCACGCACTTCAAACCCATACACCTTGCCGAAGTAGTTAAAAGCGTCGTGTGCTGTGACGAGCACCCGCTGCTGAGGAGATACGCGTTCCGCTTGCGATTTTACATGGTCGTGCAGCTCCTTGAGTTTCGCGAGGTAGCGTTCGGCATTGCTCCAGTACATTACAGCACTGTCGGGATCAAATTCACTCAGAATATCGCGAACCCTTCCCACTGCTTTCATCCAAAGTGTCACGTCAAACCATACGTGCGGATCGTATTGTCCTTCAAATTCCGGTGGCGTTAGCAGTAGATTCCGGTCAATAGCATCTGTCACCGCAACGGTCTTGGTACCTCCTGACATCTTGGCGAGAATATCACCCATTTTTGATTCAAGGTGCAACCCGTTATAGAAAATGAGGCTTGCTGAATAGAGTTTCTGGACATCACCGGCACTCGCCTTATAAAGGTGTGGATCTACACCAGGTCCCATCAATCCTATCACTTCAACGCGATCGCCACCAATGTTCTTGACAATATCGGTAATCATCCCTATCGTCGTGACGACGCGAAACTTTGCCCCCGTGGGAGTATTAGGTTGTGCTTTTGGATCACATCCCGCACTCGCAAGTACGACTATTAAACATAATGATATATATATTCTGTGCATAATTTTAATTCCCAGAGGAAAAGCGTTCTAATAATTCGCCGACGAGGTATCCAACTCCCGCAACACCGAGCCCTACAACAAACATATCAATACCACTCCGAAACAACCCTCGCCCCGTGAAGAAACTCCGTGCGGCACCGACAGCAAAGTGTGACATCATGGCAAGTGTGAACGAGATCCAGATAGCAAGCACCCCTTCTGTAAAAAGGAAGGGGGCAACCGGGATGAAAGCACCCACGGCAGTCGCGAGTCCGGTAATCCATCCCTCTCTAAGTGGTGTCGTATATGCCTCACCGATCTTAAGTTCGGTTTGAATTTTCTCTTGTAACGCTCTCTCTGGATCGCTCATTATTTCTTCTGCGAGCTCGCGGGCTTGTTCTTTTGGGATACCGCGTGCCTCGTAGATAAGTGCAAACTCATCTTCTTCAATGTCGGGCATGAGGCGAATTTCTTCTTTTTCAATCTCAATTTCGTGTTCATAGACCTCTTGTTCACTCTTTGCTGCGAGGTAGCCCGAAGCCCCCATAGAGAGCGAGTCCGCGACCGTTCCGACGATACCTGTCACAAGAATCGTGGAGGCTTCTGACCCCGCAGCGATAACACCAGCGACTAAACCGAAGTTCGCCGTTAAGCCGTCGTTAAACCCATAAACAATGTTGCCGACCATACCACCGGATTCGGTTTTGTGCCACGGTTCGTCACTTGTACCCGTGAGTTCTTGCAAACTTTTCGTATGCTGTGCGGATTCCTTGGCTAAATCAAGTGCAGTCTCTTTCACGTCCATCAACGTGCTATTCCTATGAAGTGTTAGATAGTCTTTGACTTCGCTTGCCTCCTCACTCAGCATCTGTGAAAGTGGGAACGCACTGCTAAACTTGTGAGCATACCACGCTATTGACTGCGCCTTGAAAGTCGGTTTCTGTTTTCTGAACTTTACGTCGTATCCGGTGAGTATCTCCTGCCAACAGGTTACATGCCGGTCTTCCACCTCCGCAAGCCTGCTTAATATTTCTTTTCGCTTGATATCTGGTTCAAGACTCGCTAAAACGCCATAAAGGAAACTGGCATCAATTTCGTCTTGCAAATGGTGTTTCCATATCTTGATCGTTTTGCTATCCGGTCCGATCTCTTTCTGCTGTTCCATTTTTCGATTCCTTTCAGCGGTAATAATCGCGCCTTCAGAGCGCGCCTACACATTATCTGGATCTTGCGCCTGATCAACTAAAATGTGTTTCGCAACTTCGCGTCCAATGACCACCTGCTGTCCTGCGACATCGATGGTAAAGGGCCCTTCAAACGGAGCAACCTCAATCACTCGGAACGCTGTGCCGGGGTAAAGATTGAAACTCCCGATATGTCGAAGCAGTGCGGAATCGTTGTCACTCACTTCAGCAACGACACAGGATTGTCCGTTCCGCAAATCGGTCATTGGCGTGGACGCTGTTTGCGCCACAACACCATTTTTATCAGGTATCGGCGCACCGTGTGGATCAGCAGTCGGGTAGCCGAGAAACTCGTCCATCCGTGCTTCTACGTCTTCCGAAATGACATGCTCCAATTTTTCGGCTTCTTCGTGAACGCCATCCCACGGCACACCGAGTGCTTTGAATAGGTAAAGTTCCAATAAACGATGGTGCCGGATGATTTCGAGTGCGATTGATCTCCCCGCAGTCGTTAGCTTCACACCACGATAGCGTTCATAACGCACCAGTTTCATCGTCTTCAATTTTTTGATCATCCCAGTGGCGGAAGCGGGTTTCACGTCAAGATATTCTGCTAAAATACCGGTCGAAACCTTACCGCCTTTCTCTTGTAACTTGTAAATCGACTTGAGATAATCCTCTGCTGCATGTGTAAGCATTGATCTTTCCAATCCGACTGTGAAATATGTAAAACATATAGTCATCACGTTGCGGTATGTAGGTGTCACACCTACTCAGTTTTAGGCACTATGTGCCGTAATTATTAGAAATGCCAATAAACTAATTTAGGCATGGCTAAATTATAGATTATACAAAGAAGATTGTCAATAAAAAAACGCAATAAGTAGTTTCAGGCTTGAAAAAAGTTCATGAAAAACCGCCATGAACCCTTGTAATTAGTGGGCTTTTCCTTGTTTTAGTCCCTTGAAAAATGCTATAATATAGGTAGTTAATAGGGGAGCGGTCTGTACTGCCAACGAAATCTGATGTAAAAACCAACTTAATTAATCCTAAAACTACTAAGTGAGAAATAGTTTCAGTTGTTTTGCAATATCTCAAGCCAAAAAGGAGATACACATGGATTTTATAGACGAAAATTATGAATTGAATAACGAAGATAAAAGAGATGTTTTTTATATTTTTAATCCCGAAGAATCTTGCGATTTTACCACTAAAGAATATTACTATA
>JAKZUG010000179.1:0-4344 GCA_047516705.1 Candidatus Poribacteria bacterium
CATGACACGCAATATCGCAGAGTTGCGGAGTCCGCGGAGCGTGCCGTCGGCTTCCTGAACCGCACAGATTTTCTCAACCTCACGCCACGTTAGCCCGTTCCGTTGCCCACGCCCTCTGCCCCTACCTTCCCTGCGGATACCCGATAGTGTTGCTGTCGTGATAGGCAGGTCTACCGACGTCCCGTTATTGCGGTGTTTCAGTAGCCACTTCACTGCGGAGACTACGATACTGATTGTTCCCGGTGCCTTGCCTATGTCATGCAAGTGTGTTGCATATTCAGCGAGGTGTCCGTCAGAGATCGGTCGTCCGTTCAACCAGCCGTCAAAATGTTTCAGAGCCTGCCGGCGATTCCGCATAGTGTTTTCGGCAAACGACTTTTCTATCAGCTCGGCTGTTTGCCTTGGTATTAACTCCGCAGTCGCTTCGGTAGTAGGAACGATAGCAGTTTCTTGTGTTTTTTCTTTCATACCGGCTCCACTTTTATATTATGGATTCTCGTTTCAACACTTTGCGAATTCTCTCGAAAGCTGCCTCTATATTCCACTTTGGAAATGAGATATATATGAGTCCTTCAATATTACTAAAACGCTCACAACCGTCTTCAAGTAAAATGATTGACTTTTCAAAACCGAGTCTACCTTGAAATAACCCTACCTCATGGATTACATTCTCACGAGCATGTAGCAAATTGTCGGCATGTTCGTCTTCGCCAGTCATAATAATAAATGCTATACACGATTCTTCTAACATTTCCTCAAGGCGGTTACTGATAGAGTTGCCTGCTGTTGAGATACGCTCAAATTCCTCGTATGGGAGTTCTAATTCCTCCACTATAAAATCCTTAAGAGCTCGCCATATATGTGAGCGACCATGCCCGATAAAGATTTTCTTGTTTTCGTTGCTTACGGTGTCATTATTCATAGGCTGTTGGGTGTTGTTTGGTAATTCCTCGTATAATTTCAACCTTTCATAAATACTTTCTAAATCATTAATCCAACGAGATATGTTTTCCTTATGGTCGTCTATATCTTCGTATAAACTCTGACCTGTTACAGCAACCATTACTGATCCATGCCACCCGAATAGCGGAGACTTGTCAAATAAATTGTCAAACAGCGTTTTGTTGTAATCAGTCCATTTACTTGTTTCGCGTTCTAATTTATCAAGTTCTTGTTCAGAAGCTGGTTGCCTCTCAAGCAGTTCTTTGCCTATGTTAATTTGCTTGATTATTCTTTGGGTGGCTTCTGCTTCATTCACAAGTAATTTGGAAGTTGTGTTGTCTGTCATAATATCTCCTTATAGCACTTTCTGTTTTTCAGTTGTTTTTCAAGGGTTTTCCAAGCCGAACTACTTACTGTATTTTTACGCACAATGAATAGTTTTGGGCTTGGATTGTGGTTATCTAACAACTGATTATACCGATAACAATAGTGACAACAATACCGATTATACCGATAACAAAACTTTTTTCCTGCTTTGTAAATCTTTCCCATAGTTTAGAGACTGCGGTTTTAACGTGTATCCACCCTATTATCGGAAGTATTATTATAGGGTTTTTGTTTATCCACCGGCGACTACGATATTTATATCCATAACCAGTTATTTTTCCACATTTTTTCCTGTTTATACACGTATAACGCCATTGCTTTCGGAATTTTAGAGACTCCCGGGAGTCCGACTCTGATCGTCTAAAATAGCCTTTATTAGGATATAACCATAAGTCAAAATCTGCATAGGTTTCAATGTCTCTGCGGTTACGATTAATGGCATGGGTTACCGGGTCAACTATAAATACAGAGCATTTTATTTGGTCACCCTCTTTTAATGCCCCACCGAAAGAATGACACTTGTTTATCTCATTTAGGCGAGGATCGTCCCGCGCTGTTAGTGCTATAAATTTGCTGTTGTCGTCTAACGGATAAAAGTAAGGCAGTATTAAAATCTTTACTTCTTTTGAAACTTGAAAATTACTAAGTGGTAGGCGTTCAACACTATCGCTTGTGACCTTAATCGTAAAATGATAATTTACGAGTGATTCTGTAACATAACCAGTAATATCTATTATCATTATCGGGTATCCCTCTCTGGTAGCACCTTCTTCTTAATCCGATTTTTTAGCCTAATTCTATTATACCACATTCCCCTCTATAATTCGACACTTATGCGAAAGTATAGAATGAAAAATAACCGCTGAAAAGGTAAGCAGTCGGGGGATTTAATATGATTTATATAACGCTATTGGCGCGGTTTAGATATAGTGTTGGGAAGTATGCTAAAGTGTGGGAAATCCTAAAACTCAATACTCCATAGGTGCGTCAAACTTGTGTCGAAGGGCTTGAAAATATCCACCAATGGTTCAATTGTGAGTGATCCTTTGTCGATATAGTAGAAGTCGATTTCCCCGATGATAATGAGCGATATGTTCTCAAGGATTTCAATTTTTAGTTCGGGCGATGTTCTGACGCTACATTCAAATTTGTCGAATCTCAAGTGCTGCAAGTATTCGATCTCCATGTCAAAGTTTGTCCAATCGCCCTTGCTCTTAAGGTCGAGGTGGAGGCGTAAACCGCCACGCAATTCGCTGAACATGTCGGATTCTCCTGCACATCCTGAATCTGTCGGCATTTCACATTCAGATACAAGCTCACCCCAGAAGCCCACACCGTCTTTTAACCACTTCCATCTTGACCAGAGCGTAAAATCATCGTAGAGGCTTAGATGCAGATGCGGATCTGTATTGAGGGTGGGATCGTTTTCTATCTCGAAGTGTCCGCGCGGCGTAAAATGGTTAAAGAGTTCGCCCATAATATTGCCATCAAATTGGAACATATACGATTGGGATATGTTCTCACCCTTGTGACGTATCAGCACGGATTGTCCGCGGAAGTAACCATCAAGCAAATTAATGGGTATAGTGGTACTGAAGTTGATGTTTCTGGTAATCTTATCTCCGGTAAACGAGAAATCGAATGCCCGTTCGTCCTCCTCATCGGATTGGGTCCATCTATCCAAGTCCTCAAGAATAGGGTATCGGGCTTTGAGTATTAGTAGATTCCGTAATTACTTATACACTCGTATTGTCACGCGAACTGTGAAGGTACTTGGCACAGGCTAACAGCCTATGCTACAAGTGTGAACATATTCTCGGATTTTACTAATAGAGAAAAGGGATTTGGCTTTTGGTTTGGGTAGGTTGTCCTTAACAGCGGATTCAGCATCCGCTGTGGACGGTTTATCCTTGAGAATAGACTCAGCATTTGCGATCCCGTCTTCCGATTTGAGCTTATTCTCAGCGACGGATTGGGGAGCTACAATGAGACAACAGCAGAGAAAGAATGCTACCACAGTAAAGATAGCGGTGATTGTATGTGCTCGGAACACCTTTTGGTCTCCTTTTTGTCTGGTTAATTTCCGATGGAGAATCTCCTACGCCTCTCGATTCAGATTTTTCCCAGTGCGTCGCCGGACACTCTCAGATATATGAAGTTGACTTTGGGGACAGAATAGGGCCTCGTACTCTGGCGTAATAGATGTCAGATTCGGTATAGTCAGGACTTACGCAAATTGCGTAAAGAAGCAATATATTTCACCCAACTGTTTCGCTTATTTTTTCCGGGGCGAGGTTGATAAAACGAAATGCTCGGCTTTCCTGTGTCAACGCTGTGGAGTTTTTGGTTATCAGGTGGGTTCTACCACAGGGGAGGTCTTTGGAGGGGACTTATAGCGATTCTCGAAAGGATTTTTTTTAGGATACTCCGATTTTGACGATCTCGGTGGTTGTCTCATCATTCTCGCGTAGGCTGGAGAGGTCATACCCGCGCCGAGAGAGTTCTAAAAAAAACATATCGTCTGTTATTTTTTTCAGAGCGAATGCCGCGCCGCTCTGTGAAAACTTATATAACGCCCGATCCAGCGTCCGCATACAAATGCCATGACACTCGGCTTTCGCTTGGCAGAAGTTGACATATTCCTTCCAAAACGAACAATCGTATTCGACTTCTTCTTTGTCTATCCGACTTGAGCCTTGAGGACAGAGACCTCGTTGGCATTTCCGTGGGTGTCCGCCTCTGTTCGCTCTGTTCCCTTCACCGTTCCAGTACCGTTCGGTTCTATCCGCGGTGTTCCGTTTTGCTTTCCGTTGGTGTTCGTATTCTTGAGCGTGCCGTACACCCTTTCCAACTCCGCGGTGTCTACAACTTTTCGACCTCGACTGTCCTTTTCAGCCGATAACACGCCCTTTTTGATGTCGCTATAGAGAGCGGTTTTCTTCACTGGCACGAGTTTTAGTGCCTCTGAAACCAAGATTTTTGCCATTCCGTAGTCCTCCGTGTTTGTCCGTAAAA
>JAKZUG010000180.1:0-4712 GCA_047516705.1 Candidatus Poribacteria bacterium
GAAGAAGCGCATCGCTATGTCGTCAACGGCAGAACCCCACTCGAATGGTTCATCGACCGTTACAAAATCAAGAAAGACACAAACAGCGGCATCCTCAACAACCCAAACGGCTGGTTCGAGAACCCCCGCGACCTCATCACAGCGATAGAACGAATTGTTTATGTAAGTGTTGAATCTACCAAGGTTATTGAGAACCTACCGTCGGAACTGACTTCTGACTAAGGTTATAGAAGTGCCCTTTGGTAATAAAAAGGAGACTCTTGCATTATGCAGGTTATTAAGAGGGCTAAGGAATCATTGAAAGATCTTGCTGTTGGGGCAACTAGCATTGGAGGTATGTTAGTTACAGCCGCAGTTACTAACGATCCAGAGTTGTCAGCCACAATGGGCTATGCTTCTGGTGAGTTGCTCGCGCGTAAATTAACGAAACAACGAGATAATATGGGTATAGTTCGTAAATATATTATCGAAGATATTAAGCACAGACTAGACGAAGACGAATTGTTTCGGACAGACGGTTTCTTAGGTGAAACGTCTGAGAAACGCTCCGACTTTGACGACATTGTTGATTCAATTTTGTTGGAAGCCGCAGATGAACTGAACGAAAAGAAACTTCGATATATAGGTTACCTTACTTCTAGTTTCGCTTTCCCTCCCGAGATTAGTGCTGACTCAGCACACAGATTGATAAAAGATGTCGAAAGCCTTTCCTACCGACAACTTTGTTTGATGAAAATGGCATCTGAAAAAGAAGAATTCCAACTATGCGATAAATCCATTGTGGAAAGACCAGGGCAGGGGTTCCACCCAGATTATCCCCATATATGTGATGAATGTCTAGATCTTTACGACAACGGATACATCTACATAGAATTATCAAAAAGCGGCGGCAGCAATATCGTTCCCGGTTCGAGATCCATATTTGTTCGCCCTAATAGCATATCACTCGGGCAGAAATTGGCGATGTCTAGTCTTTACAATCGCATGAAACTTGCTGAAATACCCTTTAAAGACATAGTTCCCATTATTCTTGCATTTAACTACAATTGGACACCTGATCAAAGTTGAAGAGATAGCCTACCAGATTGTGTTAGCATTTGCCGGTTATCGTATAATTATCAACGTTTCTCTCAGTTACCCGCCGGTTAAGGCTTTGTTTGAAATACAAAAAAAGTGGCAGCCCGCCAAGGAAGGATTGAAATGAGACCTGAATTTGTTCACTATTGGCAAGAAGGTGTAATTCTGAACCAAGAAGAACGTGAACGCAAGAAGAAAATCACCCGAGCAATGAATCAAGGCTTTGTTTATACAGTGCCGGAAGGCTCTCCTCTAAATGGGCACGTTTCGACCACACTCACCAGACGTGAGTTAGATGAAATGCTGCTGCGAGAAAATAACACGCCACCAGATATAATGCCGTTTCTTCTTGGCGACGAAGACGCAGCAGACGACGAACTTGCCCAGCACTTACGCAATAGAGAACCATCAGAAACCGAACCCGCCGTCTTTCTCACGCAGACAGACGACGACGCAGCCATCTCTTGGGTGTTTTTTCAGTAACTCTTAGATAGATTAGGAACATTAGGAAGGACACGAAATATTCATGCCAAACCACACAGTCTACTGGGTCAACGACTACACCCAAATCTGCGACCGTCTCGATGTGCGCGTGCAACTCATGCAGGACTACCTCGACAGCAAGCCCAACAGCTTTGACGGGATCGCCGTCACACGCTTCCTGCTAAGTCAAGTCCGCGAGCAGGTCTCTTGGTATCGGCAGTCAATCGACGCTCTGGATTTTGTGGGATGCGTCGCGTGCTGTCGCGCGCTGGAAACCGGACAGAGTTTCTTGGCGCACTATCTCCTCGCATACAACTTCCGGGAAACCGAGCAGGGCACAGAGTATCAGCGGGATGCTGCATTCCCGCTCTTACCCAAGATGTGGACACGGTTCGATGATGAGGGGTATCTCGATGCTGGTGAAGCTACAGACGACGAAATTTTTGATCTACGCTGAACTCGATAAAGCTGAACGCGTCACACACTTGGCATCGAAGAACCGGATCCGACCGCAGACGTGCTTGCGATCCTCTATGAGATCGAGCAATGTGGCGATTTCCGAGTCACATGGGGCTTTACCGATGACGGGTATTCCGATACTGTTCGGATTTCTCGAACCGGCTGAATGTCTTTATTTTTTACCATTGTCTTAGATAAAGTAGATTTTGAATGTTCCGACGATTTTGGGATAAATTATAGAACATAAGGAGAATTTAGATATGGATACAACAAATGTGGATGTAGATGCTTTATTCAGTCGTGAAACCCAGTACATAATTCCTCTCTTTCAGCGTCATTATGTCTGGACTGATAAAGAACAATGGGAACCTCTGTGGGATGATATAAAGGAAAAGGCTGATCAGAGACTCACAAACGAACACCCAGGAGGACATTCTGCTCACTTTACAGGTGCTATCGTCATACAGCAAAAAATATCGAATGCTGATGTGGTAAAACAGTACGAAATTATCGATGGGCAGCAACGCTTAACGACTTTTCAAATCATCCTTTGTGCCTTTAGAGATATTTGTGAATCGTATAAGTTTGATGTAATTAAGAGGCAAACAGAGCGGTATTTACAGAATGAAGTTTATGATCCAAATAATGAACAACCTTACAAACTTATTCCAACGGATTTTGACAGAGATTCATTCATTTCGCTTATTGATGAGAGTGTAGATAGCAATGGTAAGGAACCTATTTCTCGAGCCTATGCGTATTTCAAGAAACAGATTAAAGGTTATGTTGACGGTGATGAGCAAATAGCTCGAAGGCTGTTTCGTTCTATTCAACATGACTTTGGATTCGTTTGTATATTGCTTGATTCATATGATAAACCTGAAAAGATTTTTGAGTCGCTCAATGCAAGAGGTAAACCGCTACTCCAATTTGATCTGCTCAGGAACAATCTATTTATGAGAGCCCCGATTGAAGACAGAGATAGCCTATATGAGGATTATTGGAAGGATTTGGAATCGCCTTATTGGGAATCAGAAGTAAGGGTTGGGAAAACGAAGATAATGTTATCTGAATTGTTTTTCCAACACTTTCTCATAGCTAAACTTGGTGATGAGAATGTCACTCCACTGTTTAGTATGTATCAGAGGAATCTTTCAGAAAAGAATGATGTTCAATATGAACTCTCCGACCTAAAAAGGTATTCCAAGGAGTATCGAAATCTAAGAGATTATGACTCTGGTTCAGACATTGAATTGGCGATGAGTGTTTTTAAAGTATTCGATATTGCCACCTTATACCCATTCCTGCTATTCCTCAGAACCGACTTAGGAGGGGTATCTGATTCAGACTTTTTCAGAATTCTCCATATCCTGGAATCTTTTACAATGCGTCGTCTGCTGTGTTTCAAACTAAACGCTACTAAGAGTTATACGCAATTATTCTCTAGATTGATAGGACAGTTGAGCGGAAAGCGTTTTAGCCTAGAAGAATTCATAGATATACTATCTAACGAAAAGGCAAAATCCTCTATGTGGCCAAGTGATTCTGAGGTAAAAACTTTTTTGACGTTAGGTGTGGATCGCTATGGAGCGTCAAAAAATGTCATTCGTTATATCTTGTATCGGGTTGAATGTATGAAGCGAAAGGAAAACGATTATCTTGAAACAGATGAATTGGTTTTTGACAACCGGCTTAGCCTAGAGCATGTAATGCCCGAAGCATGCCAGAAAACTTGGGCTTTGCCTTTAGACATGAGGACGGATAGAAAGATTTATTATAAAGACCTATTTACCAATGAATACAAAGATAACGATTCAGAATGGCAAACCAATCCTTCTAAAGATGGTTTGGCTGATGAATCGTATGAGATAGCTTACAACCGGGCAAAACTACGCAGTGAGACTTTACATAGTATAGGGAACCTGACGCTCGTCACGAGTAAGCTCAATTCCAAAATGTCGAACAGGCCCTTTTGCGATAAAAGACCGTCTTTAAGTGAAAATTCCATGCTTATACTGAACAAAGAAATCTGTAATCTGGATGTTTGGGATTGGGGATGTATTCGCGACCGTACAGAAGATCTATTTACTTATTTTTGTTCAATGTGGCCATCCTCGGAGGACTTTAAGAAGAAATAAAATAGTTCGTTATATCACGCGAACCTGATTTTCCGATCTTGCCTGAACTCTGGCCACGATACCACGAAAGAGACTTTCAACATGCTGGTGAAACTCCAGACAGACGACGAAATACTTGATTTACGCTGAACTCGATAAAATTGAGCGCGTCACACTTGGTAGTTAAGACCGGGTTCGACCGCGGGTGATTTTCACGTCACATGAGGCTTTACAGATGATAGGTATTCCGATACCGTTCAAATTTCTCGATCTAGTTGATGAATAAAGAATATTCTAACCGAACAGGAAACAATATGGCGGATGACAGTCACAGAACCCAGCCTCAAACACAAACAGCTACTCGGACACTTATTGTCGCAGGCTATTCAATAGAAGGTAGCAATAGGCAACTGCGGCATATCGAAATTCTATGTAAGCGATCGGATATTCTTGGGGCAAGCATCCCATATCTGATTGCTGTGACTGATTTTGATGAACTCTCTGAGGCAGAAATTGATGACATTTACCATTCCGCTGAAAATCAAAATCGTATCCCGATTATTGTAACCCCTATAC
>JAKZUG010000181.1:0-3129 GCA_047516705.1 Candidatus Poribacteria bacterium
ACGTATATCTTATGATGTTCAAAAATCATGACGCAGCCCAATTTTTAATGCAAAACACATCTTTTTTAGCAAATAATATTACACATATATGTAATCACCTTACGTACGTTAATAGAGAACGTGAGTGTTATTCAAAAACAGAAAACATGCCGGGTATTTACATGGAATCGGATTGATATGCCTTCACATAAGGAGAAATCAATACATACCTACAAACTCAAAATACCTTGGTTTCAGGAGTTAGACGATTCTAACAGCCTCTGCGTCTGTTTGGAATGAGTATGTGAAGCTCAAGGAAGTATAAGACGACTTCTAAAGCGTGTGAGATGTGGATGGACAAGCAATTATCCAAGACACAGCCTTCAAATCCAAAACTACGTATTGCGTAAAAAATATACCAATTTTATCAGAGTAAAGTGTTGTATTAAAAACCCAACTCGAAAAAATTCGGCATGCAGAGTTAAAAACCTGCCGGGGTTTCACCCTTGCTTTCAAAATCCCCAGAAAGTATCTCATAAAAAAAGGCAGGCTGCATCAGATCAACGACACAGCCTACCTAATATCCCGGTGGGTTTTCTAATCTAAAGTTCCCAGGTAATCGCTTCGAGCAGATTGCTGAAACACTTCCACCGCTCAGTCTCATAGATGCCTTGATAAGACACATCAAAAGAAACATTGACCTGTCTAATCTTACCCAAATCAAAAGAAGTCATCACAGTGCCGCTAAACGCCGCTGTATCAAAAGCGAGTGTCGGTTTGGCATTCAGTGCCTAGGTCAACATCCTACTTTACTTGCCGGACTGACGGCACCCTGTGCAACAGAGTTGAGATTCTGAAGCGCGGCGAGGTATTGCATCTCCGCAGCGAGGATGTCTTTTTCTGTCCCCTTCTGGCGTGCGCGAACGAGTGCATTCCATTGTGGCTATGTGCCATATTGATGAAGATGTGCATATACAGTTGGAGTATCTACGTATTGAGACAAGAAAAACGAAGCAGGAGCTGCTATGCGATGCGCTCAATCTGCTGTTCGTTAAGCATGACAAACCGCCTATCGCGTCGTGATTGAGGGGTACCTGCCGATGCCCTTGCAAGCCGTTCTGAGGGCATTCTCGCATGTTTTACGAGAGTGCTTTATCGCCACGGGGCTCAATGGACACCTCACGACGCATTCACTGCGGAAAAACTTCGCGCAGCGGCTCTACGATCGCACCGGTGATATTTTCGCCGTCCAGGAGATGTTGGGGCACAAAGCCGTATCAACCACGCAGAAGTATTTAGGCGTGAACTATGCGAATATCAAGGAAGCCGTAGAGCAGATGGCGGTCTCCGGCGAACTGCACATAACACCGCATTTCGGCGAATCGAATAGTAGCGGGGAATTTTAAGGAAGGAAAGTAGAAGGGGCGGATGGGTTTTCCGCCCGCCCCTGTTAAAATTGTCAGCGACGTTTTATGTTGCCCCAGCTGGTTGTCAGCTTACCCCCTGGTTGCACCGCCAACCAGCCAGCCGTTACCATGGCAAGATTCATCTCATCAATATCAATTACCCTGTCCCACATATAGACCTCAGCGATAACAGCATTTAGCCACTGCCCGTCCTCACGGTGCCCGATGAACACAGGACGCTCGCCTGCCTCGCAGGCACCGCCGCCATTATCGGGTGCTTCCGCGACGGGATCCGCATCTCCGTTCACGTAAACGCGCACACCTTCCTCTAATTTAAACGTACCGCACTGGTGAATCCATTCTCCTTGTGGTGCTAAGCCTGGACCGTTCGGTTCTGAAACGCCATTACCGGGACATGTCCAAACCGACATACCTGCCCCGAAATCATCGTAAATATAAAGCGAGAATTCCCACTCATTGGCGTTGCCCTTCATGACGATAGGCTGACGGGTCTGCCCGTGAGCATCAGTGCCGATTTTTAGCACTTTCACCCATGCACAGATGGTGATACCCTTATTATCGTCAAAATGGGAATCAATGTCGTTCTTCTGAGCTGCCATATCAATTTTGACAAAGGTTGACTCACCGTCAAACTCCATCGCATCTTTGAGGTCGTCGTGCTTGGCATCAACCCATTTCGGTGCGGTCTTACTGAGTTCTGTGTCAAAACCGTGGGGACCGTGGTCGGCGACCTTTTCTCCTGCCCCTTCGTTCATCGGTAGATACATCCAAAGCCCATCCTCAATATCAGCGGCATGCGTGAGAAAGGTTGCCATGGAAAACACTGCTATCAATAGCGCGAACAATATAACCTGACGCATCTCTTTCCTCCTTAGGAATTAATGGGACTTCTACAAATTTCCCTCACCCTCGTTCCTATTGAAAAGTCACTTATTTCAAAGGAAGCTGCAGAAAATTGTGGTGTATAAGTCCTTCCAACAACAATACAAATTGTGTCAGTAAATTAACACAATTAACCATTAAATTAGACAATTGTTAACAAATCGTGGTCTGTCAAGTTTCATTTCAAGGGTTTGATTTTCTCGCCCAACAGGCTAAACGGCACACGGCGTGTGCCTGCTACCCTTAAAAACAGTATGGAAGTGAGGACGAAAACTTTGTTTCCGTACGACGTTCTGAAAATAGAAATGGGAGGTGCGGGCAGAGCCCGTTTCTACAAATACGGAGCCGGTTAATGTGATGCTATTTTTGACGTGCGACACGCGCTTGGGCAACCCGTAGCAGGTTGCGCGTCTCAACTGTATCAGGGTTTAGTTGTAAGGCTCTTTCAAAAGCCTTGATAGCTTCCGGGTACGCGTCCTGTTTTGTATGGCATACGCCGAGTTCATGATATGCCTTCGCGCTTTTAGGATAGATTTGCGTGATTGTAGTAAAGGCATCTAAAGCTTCCGTGAACCGCTCTGTGTCTCGATAGATGTAGCCAAGCTGCATCAGTGCTTCTGGAAAATCCGGTTGGAGAACTATTGCTTTTTCAAGTGCCATAACGGCTTCTGGGAACACGCCTTTATGTCTGTATGCGACCCCAATTCCATAGTGGGCGTGAGGGAGGGTCGCGTCGCGCGTCAGTGCTTTCCGGTATTCGGCAATCGCTTCATCGAGCCGTCCTGCGAATCCATAGGCTCTACCTAAATCAATATAAGCCTCCGCCATGTCGGGTCTTAAC
>JAKZUG010000182.1:0-4162 GCA_047516705.1 Candidatus Poribacteria bacterium
GGGCTATTTAGTTTTCGGTTCCGATCTTGGTTTTCGTTCACAGATGTTAAGGTTTTCGCGCAATATCGCGAGCACAGCTCGCTCCTACAGCGGAAAAACGTTCACGCATATAAAGGAAATATGTAAAACTAAATGACCCTGACCGAAACCGCTTTCTCCTTGCTTTACACCGCCAAACGTGCTATCGTACCGACATGCCGAAACTAAACCTAAAACCCACCCACAAAGCAATCCGAGACTACTACGCTACACTGCAGCAATACGATAAGCACGATGCCACACACGAAGGTGCGGTTAGCAATCCTTTTGCCTTTTTACTGGATATTTGTGCAAAGCAGGTGAATGCCACGCTCATCCCCCAATATGCGATGCGTGCACCAAAGGGAAACCGCATTGTCATTGATGGTGTGATACTCGACGAATACGGACTTCCCTTCGCCTATTGGGAAGCGAAAGATATGGATGACGACCTCGTCAAAGCCGTCCAAGACAAACGCGATGCTGGCTACCCCTTTGACAATATCTGCTTCCAAAACCCACAGCGCGCCATCCTGTATCAGAATGGACAGATAGCATTAGATCTGGACATCACCGAACCTGCACGCCTGATTGCCGCCCTCCAATATCTGTTCTCCTATGTTCCACCCGCGCTCGACAATTGGCAAACGGCTGTCTCCGATTTCAAAGAACATGTGCCAGACCTCGCGAGCGCGTTGAAAGCACTCATCGATCAACGCCACGAAACGGATCCCGCATTCAAGGCGGCGTTCACTGACTTTTATGAAATCTGCCGCACCTCGATTAACCCGGAACTCTCACAGGATGCTGTTGAGGAGATGCTCATCCAACATATCCTTACCGAACGGATTTTTCGGACGGTTTTCAACCGGTCAGACTTTATAAGCCGCAATATCATTGCTGTCGAGATTGAAAAAGTCAGTGCTGCGCTCATGCGTCATGCAATGAGTCGGGACATGTTTCTTGAACCTTTAGATCGATTTTATATTGCCATCGAGCAGGCCGCGACACTCTGCAGAGACTTCTCCCAAAAACAGCACTTTCTTAACAATTTTTATGAGAAATTTTTTCAGGGGTTCTCCGAGGATGTCGCAGATACACACGGCATCGTCTATACACCACAACCCATAGTCGATTTCATGGTGAAAAGCGTAGAACATATACTCAAAACCGAGTTCGACCGATCGCTGTCGGATACGGGGGTGCATATCATCGATCCGTTCGTCGGCACGGGTAATTTCATCGTCCGGCTTATGCAGGACATCCAAGGGACGGCATTGGAAGAGAAATACCGCTATGAGCTGCACTGCAACGAGGTGATGCTGCTGCCTTACTATATAGCCAGTCTCAATATCGAGCAGGAGTACTTTCAGCGCACGGGAGCGTATCTACCCTTTGAAGGAATTACGCTTGCGGATACGTTCGAGTTGCTTGAGCCGGAGCAAGGAGAACTCTTCACGCGTGAAAACACGGAACGGGTGAACAGACAGAAGGCGGCGGATATGTTTGTCGTCATCGGCAATCCACCCTACAATGCACAACAGGTAAATGAAAACGATAATAATAAAAATCGCAAGTACCCCGTGATGGATAAACAGATCGAGGAAACGTATGTGCGAGATTCCACAGCCCAATTAAAAAGCAAATTATATGATCCCTATGTGAAAGCGTTTAATTGGGCTTCAAAGCGGATTGGTGAGGAAGGAGTTGTCGCGTTTGTGACGAACAATGGCTTTCTCGACGGTATCGCGTTTGATGGCATGCGGAAGCATCTCGCTCAAGATTTTACCAAAATTTATCACATCAATCTCAAAGGGAATGCCAGAACCTCAGGTGAACGCCGGCGAAAAGAGGGTGGCAACGTTTTTGATGATCAAATTCGGGTTGGAGTAGGGATTAGTTTCTTGATTAAAAAAGCGGAAACAACATCTGATCCGGCTGAAATTTGGATTTATTCTGTTGACAACTACCTAAAAACGCGTGAGAAGCAGAAGTTTTTAACTAACTTGGGAGACTATACAAATGTCCCTATGAAACAAACTACTATTGATAAAAAGCATACATGGCTTACCGAAGGACTCCGATCCGAATTTGAAACCTTCTGTCCGATGGGGAGTGAGACATCAAAAAAAGGCATGGGAGATGCAGAGGGAACACTTTTTAAAACCTACAGCGTTGGTGTAGTGACTGCCCGCGATGCATGGGTTTACAACTTTAACCGAGGAGCCCTTACAGAAAACTTGACGCAGATGATGGAATATTACAACGGACAGGTATTCCGATGGGAACGGCAAAGCAGCAGGGATATTAAGGTTAATGATTTTATAGATTCTGATGACACTAAGATTAAGTGGACTCGAAGCCTGAAGTCCAGGTTGAGAACAGGCACACTGTCGGAGTTTTCTGCTGAAAATGTTCGGACATCTCTTTACCGGCCATTTACAAAATCACATCTCTATTTTCATAGAATGATGAACGAGTGCGTGTATGTATTTCCCTCAATTTTCCCCACGCCTGTTACAGAGACAGAAAATCGAGCAATCTGTGTCAGTTCTCCGAGGACAAACACGTCTTTTCATACATTGATGATTGATGTGATTCCAGATTTCCATCTCACAGGTGATTCCCAATGCTTTCCCTTTTACACTTACAATGAGGACGGCACAAACCGACGAGAAAACATCACTGATTGGGCATTGGCGGAATTCCGAACCCACTACGACGACGACACCATCACCAAGTGGGATATCTTCCACTACAACTACGGGCTCTTGCACCATCCCACCTACAGCGAGAAATACGAGATGAACCTCAAGCGCGACCTCCCGCATATCCCATTCGTCGCAGATTTCTGGAGTTTTGCCGATGCAGGCGCAGCGTTAGCGAACCTCCACGTCAACTATGAATCCGCCGCGAAATACGACCGACTGAAATATATTGAAACAGAAGGGACGACGGTAGATTGGCGGGTTGAGAAGATGAAACTCTCCAAAGACAAAACGCAGTTGAAATACAACGATTTCCTGACGTTGGACGGTATCCCTACGGAGGTGTATAAATATCGGTTAGGCACCCGTTCTGCATTAGAGTGGGTGATGGATCAGTATCGTGTGAAAACTGATAAGCGTAGCGGTATCGTCAACGATCCGAATCATGCCGATCAGCCACGATATATTGTGGATTTAATCGCGCGTGTTATCCATATGAGTCTAAAAACAGTAGAGATCGTTGCCGGATTACCCACCCTATAATTACCCAAGTTGCTACTGATAAGGTTTTAGACCGACAGGCCCATTTTTCAGTGAAAAGGGTTTCTTATGTGTGTGGATTTCGTAGCGTAGACTGTCAGTCTGCGTCCGAAGATGCACAACCTAACAGGTTATGCTACAAAATGGCAATTTGGGTTGTAATTGTCAAAAAACATAGCATTCCACTGGAGTGCCACTCTTTAACATATTGGTTTTTATATCCTGAAAATCTTAAAATCCCATAAATCCTGGTTCAGACAGCAATTTTTCAAAAAATGGGAGTATTAAGGCGACCAGAGCACGTATGTTGGGATGTTAAACAATGTACCGAGCAGTGCCCAGAGTCCGACAAACACATAATCGCCCATCACCAAACCTAAAAAGAACGGAATTGCGCGTTGATGTACCCGTAATCCGAAGACGGTGATGATGATGAACTTCACCAACCAACCGAGAAAGACTGAGAACCAGAAATCCGCAAGTCCACCCCATGTTGCTGCTGTCATCACGTACCCAATCGGATGGAAGGGCCACCAGATAAATTTATGTCGTAGAAAATAGAGGATCCACGTCATCGCTGCTCCAATACCCATGGATTGCGTTCCACCCCAGTTCGGACCGGTCGGATTGTTGATCCACCGTTGCAAACGTCTGCCAAATACCTCATTACCGATACCGACGACATACCCGTGTACCGCCAGCGCGCCTGCGTCGTAGAGCAGGTAGAGAAACGCCCAAAATGATGCCAGTGTCCCAATAATAATCGCGAACATCATCACCCAGACCAATTTTCGGCTGTTGATACCGGCACGTTCAGCGAGTTTGAAGCCCTCCAATTGATTCGGCATCGGGTGGGAAACGTTAAGCCGATTCAGCCAATAGTAGAACGAGATAAT